>NZ_JASHKU010000100.1:0-656 GCF_030056875.1 Rhodococcus sp. IEGM 1351
CCGTGGTGGGTGCGGTGGGTGGGTCGGGGTCGGTCGGTGGGGAGGGGGAGGGTGTCGGGGAGGTTGGTGAGTGTGGTTGTCCAGTAGGTGGTTTGGGTTTGGGTGGTGGGGGTGGGGTGGTCGGGTGTGCCGAGGAGTTGGTGTTGCCAGTGGGTGTAGTCGGTGTAGGTGAGGGGTGGGGGTGTGGTGTGGGGTGGTTGGTGGTGGGTGTGGGCGGTGTAGGCGGTGGTGAGGTCGTGGGTGAGTGGGGTGAGGGAGTGGCCGTCGGCGGCGATGTGGTGGAGGACGAGGGTGAGGGTGTGGTGGGTGGTGTCGAGTTGGTAGAGGTGGGTGTGGAGGGGGGTGTCGGTGGTGAGGTCGAAGGGTTGGGTGGTGTCTGCGTTGATGTGTTGGGGGAGTTGGGTTTCGGTGGTGGGGGTGGGTGTGAGTGGTGGTGTGGTGGGGTGGGGGTGGATGTGTTGGGTGGGGTGTCCGTGGTGGAGGGGGTAGGTGGTGTGGAGGGGTTGGTGGCGGTGGATGAGGTGGGTGAGGGCGTGGTGGAGGGCGGTGGTGTCGAGGTGGCCGGTGAGGTGGAGGGTGAGGGGGATGTTGTAGGTGGGGGTGGTGGTGTCGTATTGGTTGAGGAACCAGATGCGTTGCTGGGCGGGCGACAACGG
>NZ_JASHKU010000101.1:0-608 GCF_030056875.1 Rhodococcus sp. IEGM 1351
GTGGTGTTGTCGTATGGGGAGTTCGGTGCGCGGGTGAATCGGTTGGCGCGGTTCCTGATCGGGGCGGGGGTGGGTCCGGAGTCGTCGGTGGGTGTGGCGGTGCGTCGTTCGGTGGAGATGCTGGTGGGGATCTGCGCGGTGGTGAAGGCGGGTGGGGCGTATGTCCCGATCGATCCGGATCAGCCTGCCGAGCGGGTGGGGTTTGTGGTGGCGACGGCGGATCCGGTGTTGGTGCTGACCACATCTGGGGATGGGGTGGTGGTGCCTGCGGGTGTGCGGGTGGTGGAACTCGACACCCTGGATGTGTCGGGGTTTTCGGCCGGTGTGGTGGGGGATGGGGAGCGGTTGTCGCGGTTGCGTCCTGCTCATCCGGCGTATGTGATCTTCACGTCGGGGTCGACGGGTCGGCCGAAGGGGGTGGCGGTTCCGCACGAGGGTGTGGTGAATCGGCTGTTGTGGATGCAGGAGCGGTACCCGCTGACGTCGGAGGACGTGATCCTGCAGAAGACGCCGGTGACGTTCGATGTGTCGGTGTGGGAGTTGTTCTGGCCGTTGATCGTCGGGGCGCGGTTGGTGATCGCGGAGCCGGACGGGCACCGCGACCCGGC
>NZ_JASHKU010000102.1:0-598 GCF_030056875.1 Rhodococcus sp. IEGM 1351
TGTACGGTCCGACGGAGGCGTCGGTGGATGTGACGTTCCACGAGGTGACGGAGGCGGATCGGGTTGTGGTGCCGATCGGGGCGCCGGTGTGGAATACGCAGACGTTGGTGCTGGACGGGCGGTTGCGGCCGGTGCCGGTGGGGGTGGCGGGGGAGTTGTATCTCGGGGGTGTGCAGTTGGCGCGGGGGTATCGGGGGCGGCCGGATTTGACGGCGGATCGGTTCGTGGCGAATCCGTTCGGTGCGGGTTCGCGGTTGTATCGGACGGGGGATCGGGTTCGGTGGTTGCCGGGTGGGGAGTTGGAGTATTTGGGGCGTACGGATTTTCAGGTGAAGTTGCGGGGTCAGCGGGTCGAGTTGGGGGAGATCGAGGCGGTGTTGTTGCGCCGGGAGGATGTGGCGCAGGCGGTGGTGGTGCTGCGCGGGGATGGGTCGTCGGGGGAGTATCTGGCGGGGTATGTGGTGCCGGTGGCCGGGGCGGTGGTGGACGAGCGGGTGGTGCGGGAGTGGGCTGCGGTGGCGTTGCCGGGGTTCATGGTGCCGTCGGTGGTGGTGGTGCTGGCGGAGTTGCCGGTGACGGTGAACGGCAAACTCGACCG
>NZ_JASHKU010000103.1:0-560 GCF_030056875.1 Rhodococcus sp. IEGM 1351
CAACCCACCCTGAGCAGCAGAAATGGCGCCCACATAAACCCGAGGAGCGCCACATCAGTTCCTGCACGTCACGCAGGCTCAACGCGAAGCGGTGATACAGCCACACGGCGTGGCTGATGATCTTCTTCGGGTAGCGGAAGCCCTTGTACGACGAATCTGCGCTGGTCGCGGTCGCCCATCCTCCCAGCGGTCACCCGCACAGCCAAGTTGACGATGACTGCTCTGCACCAGCGTTATCGCGCGCTGGCAGCATCTCCCCGAGGCATAGCGCGAGGTGGTCGATGTGGTCCGCCCGACAGGATAGATCGCATCCGTCCGCATGACGCTACGGAAGTTGTCTATTGTCATATTGATTCGAAGACTGCGGCGATTCCCTGGCCGCCGCCGATGCACATGGTTTCGAGGCCGTAGCGGCCACCGCGGCGTTTGAGTTCGTGAAGCAAGGTCGTCATGATACGGGACCCGGTGGCTCCGACAGGGTGGCCTAGTAGTACTTTGTTAGGTGGGGAAGGTGTGGTGGCACAGTGGGCAGGTACCGACCCAACGGGCAAGTGCGCGTT
>NZ_JASHKU010000104.1:0-536 GCF_030056875.1 Rhodococcus sp. IEGM 1351
CAGATCGATCTGCTGGAGTTCATGGATTCGCATGTGTATCCGGCGGAGGCGGTGTATGAGGAGCAGATGCGGGAGTCGGGGGATCCGCATTTCCAGCCGCCGGTGTTGGAGGAGTTGAAGGTTGAGGCGCGGCGTCGGGGGTTGTGGAATCTGTTTCATCCGCATCCGGGGACGGGTGCGGGGTTGACGAATCTCGAGTATGCGCCGTTGGCGGAGATCATGGGGCGCAGTCATATTGCGTCGGAGGCGTGTAATTGTAATGCGCCGGATACGGGCAACATGGAGGTGCTCGAGTTGTTCGGTACGGCCGAGCACAAGGAGAAGTATCTGATGCCGTTGCTGGAGGGGACGATGGCGTCGGCGTTCGCGATGACGGAGCCGGCGGTGGCGAGTTCGGATGCGACGAATGTGGAGTTGTCGATGGTCCGGGACGGTGACGAGTATGTGCTCAACGGGCGGAAGTGGTTCGCGTCGAATGCGTTGCATCGGAATTGCCGGGTGTTGATCGTGATGGGGAAGACGGATCCGTCGGCGGC
>NZ_JASHKU010000105.1:0-535 GCF_030056875.1 Rhodococcus sp. IEGM 1351
CCGCCATGGTCCCGATGTGGTTCTTCCCCATCGCCATCGCCGCCGGCAACACCGTCGTCCTCAAACCGTCCGAGAAGGACCCCACCGCCGCGATCTGGATGGCCGAACTCTGGGCCGAAGCCGGCCTGCCCGCCGGGGTGTTCAACGTCCTGCAGGGCGACAAGACCGCCGTCGACGAACTGCTCACCCACCCCGCCATCAAGGCCATCAGCTTCGTCGGATCCACCCCCATCGCCCAATACGTCTACGCCACCGGCACCGCCCACGGCAAACGCGTCCAAGCCCTCGGTGGGGCGAAGAACCACGCCATCGTCCTCCCGGACGCCGACCTCGACCTCGCCGCCGACGCCATGGTCAACGCCGGCTTCGGCTCCGCCGGCGAACGCTGCATGGCCATCAGCGCCCTGGTCGCGGTCGGCGACATCGCCGACGAACTCGTGTCCAAGATCAAGGACCGCACCGACACCCTGAAGATCGGCGACGGCACCCTCGATTCCGACATGGGACCGCTGGTGACCAAGGTGCACCGCGACAA
>NZ_JASHKU010000106.1:0-498 GCF_030056875.1 Rhodococcus sp. IEGM 1351
TTCGTCGGCGTCGAGGAGGTCGAGGTCGCCGACTGGGCTGTCGGGATCGGCCACCGCTGCCTCGAGGAGTCGGGTGAATCGGTCGGCGAATCCGTGGACGGTGTCCTCGTCGAACAGGTCCTGCGCGTAAGTCAGTGCGGCGGTCAAACCTCGAGCGGCACCATCGCGATCGACGCGTTCGCTCACCACCAGCGTGAGGTCGAACTGGGTGGCGGTGTGGTCGATGTCCTCGATACGGGCGGTCAGTCCCGCCAGTTCGAGGTTCGGGTGCTCTTGGTTCTGGAAGACGAGCATGACCTGGAACAGTGGGTGTCGGGTGGTCGATCGTGTCGGGTTGAGGGCTTGTACCACCCGTTCGAACGGCACGTCGGCGTGCTCGAATGCGGCCAGGTCGGTTTCTCGGACCGTCGTGAGCAGTTGGGTGAAGCTGCTGGCAGCGTCGACTGGGGTTCGCAGTGCGAGGGTGTTGACGAACATGCCGACCAGGTCGTCGAGGGC
>NZ_JASHKU010000107.1:0-480 GCF_030056875.1 Rhodococcus sp. IEGM 1351
CACGGACTTACGGAACTACGGAACTACGACCTCGCGTAGACGCGGGCGTGCAGCGGTACCGGTCATTGGCCTACGTTGTTCCGCGAACCAGGCGGTATCGGGAGCAACCCAAGCGCGGACCTTCCGCATTCACGGATATACGAATCTACGGACTTGCGTGTATCTGCCCGGCATGGAAGCCCCCGTGCAGTGAGGTTGCACGCCCATGGCCTGCACGATGCACACTTGCACGGGTCTCCGCATATACGGCTTTACGGATTTCCGGATGGCGTGCAACGGCGACTTCAAGCATGCAACGGATCTCAGTGGAGAACGCCGGCAGCGGAATGGTGCTGCAGTCGGTCAAGTGCGACTGCACGACCGCTCGGCACGGGATTGCATCGCCCATGCAATCTGCTTCATCCGCGTCTACTGATTCACGGATACACGGATACACGGACTTGCGGCGTTGCGCTAACACGTCGGCCGAGAGGAGGTATG
>NZ_JASHKU010000108.1:0-438 GCF_030056875.1 Rhodococcus sp. IEGM 1351
GATGTGTGCCCAGTCGCCGGTGCGTTCGAGGAGGTGGAGTTCGACCCCCGGATCGAGTCGGGCGACCGGTGCCCCGTCGGGGTCGGGGGCCGACCACGCGGGCATCCCGCCGGCGGGCACCACATGCGTAGGCCGCCAGGTTGGTTGCTCGCGAACCCGCTGGGCGGCACCGGGCGCAGGCCGACTCCGATCGGGGGAAGACCAGGCGGTCGGGTGGACTTGCTGCGACCGCGGCGGCGTCGTGGGTGCGCCGGTGAGGGGTTCTTCCATGGTTCGCCCGTCCACCCAGGCGGACCACCCGTTGGTGCAGATGATGTGTGCCCAGTCGCCGGTGCGTTCGAGGAGGTGGAGTTCGACCCCCGGATCGAGTCGGGCGACCGGTGCCCCGTCGGGGTCGGGGGCCGACCACGCGGGCATCCCGCCGGCGGGCACCACATG
>NZ_JASHKU010000109.1:0-422 GCF_030056875.1 Rhodococcus sp. IEGM 1351
TCAGTCATAATGGTGCATCTCCTTTCAGAGTTACACCGTTGTTCTTACAGTCCCCGACGCCCTTCGGAACACCCGTCGACCCGGAGGTGTACATCACGTACGCGGTGTTGTCCGGTCGTAGTGGTGCGATGCGGTCGTTGTCGTCGGGGTTTCGCGCCTCCCATCGTCCGCCCTCGTCGGTGCGGGTGTCGAGAAGTATCCGGGGGATGTCGTTGTCGGGCAACAAGTTTTCGGTCATGGTGTCGCTGAGAATCAACAACAGCGGAGCGGCGTCGGTGAGGATGGTCCCGGTTCGTGCACCGGGGTACTGCAGGTCGATAGGGAGGTATGCACCCCCGGCCTCGAGGATGGCCAGTAGCGCGATGATCAACTCGGGTGACCGCTCCAATGCGACCGCCACCAGCACTTCCGGGCCGACACCC
>NZ_JASHKU010000010.1:0-267903 GCF_030056875.1 Rhodococcus sp. IEGM 1351
ACCTCGCCTGGCCCACCGCCCAGATCGCCGTCATGGGCGCCTCCGGCGCCGTCGGGTTCGTCTACCGCAAACGCCTCCTCGAAGCCGCCAAGAACGGCGACGACGTCGACGCGCTGCGCCTGCAACTGCAACAGGAATACGAAGACACCCTCGTCAACCCGTACGTCGCCGCCGAACGCGGCTACGTCGACGCCGTCATCCCCCCGTCCCACACCCGCGGACAGATCGTGGCCGCCCTGCGCCTACTCGAACGCAAAATGGTCACCCTCCCGCCCAAGAAGCATGGGAACATCCCCCTATGACCGCGGCGGAATTGGTTGTCGACGAGGTGCTCGACGAGCTGGGCGCCGGCATCGCCGAAGAGCCGCCGGCGGCGCCGGCCGTGACGTTCACGGGCAACCCGAGCGACACGGACATCGCCGCGGTGCTCGCAGTGTTCGCTGCGATCGCCTCGTCCGGTTCCGCGGCGGAAGCGCCCGCGGTCGATAACGATTCGTGGGGCACTCCCGCCCTCATTCTGCGTCGGCAAGTAGCCGCCGCTGCCGTCCTGGTCAACGCAGGCTACTGAAACTGTAGAAAAGGGAAGACATTTCGATGAGTAGTGCACGTATTTCCAAGGTGCTCGTCGCGAACCGCGGTGAGATTGCAGTGCGGGTGATCCGGGCCGCAGCCGATGCCGGCCTGGCCAGCGTCGCCGTCTACGCCGAACCCGACGCCGACGCCCCGTTCGTGCGCCTGGCCGACGAAGCATTCGCCCTCGGCGGGCAGACCTCCGCCGAGTCCTACCTGGTGTTCGACAAAATCCTCGACGCCGCCAAAAAGTCCGGCGCCGACGCCATCCACCCCGGCTACGGCTTCCTCTCCGAAAACGCCGACTTCGCCCAGGCCGTGATCGACGCCGGCCTGATCTGGATCGGCCCCTCCCCGCAATCGATCCGCGACCTCGGCGACAAGGTCACCGCCCGGCACATCGCCGAAAAAGCCAAGGCCCCGATGGCCGCCGGCACCAAGGACCCGGTCCGCAACGCCGACGAGGTCGTCGCCTTCGCCAAGGAATACGGTGTCCCCGTCGCCATCAAGGCCGCGTTCGGCGGCGGCGGCCGCGGCATGAAGGTCGCCCACACCATCGAGGAAATCCCCGAACTGTTCGACTCCGCCACCCGCGAGGCCGTCGCCGCGTTCGGCCGCGGCGAATGCTTCGTCGAACAGTATCTGGACAAGGCCCGCCACGTCGAAGCCCAGGTCATCGCCGACCAGCACGGCAACGTCATCGTCGCCGGCACCCGCGACTGCTCCCTGCAACGCCGCTTCCAGAAACTCGTCGAGGAGGCCCCCGCCCCGTTCCTCACCGACGACCAACGCAACCGCATCCACACCTCCGCCAAGGCCATCTGCAAGGAGGCCGGCTACTACGGCGCCGGCACCGTCGAATACCTCGTCCAGGGCGACACCGTCTCCTTCCTCGAGGTCAACACCCGCCTGCAGGTCGAACACCCCGTCACCGAGGAAACCGCCGGCCTCGACCTGGTCCTGCAACAGTTCAAGATCGCCAACGGCGAACACCTCGACCTCACCGAGGACCCCACCCCCCGCGGGCACTCCTTCGAATTCCGCATCAACGGCGAGGACGCCGGCCGCGGCTTCCTGCCCGCCCCCGGCCCGGTCACCAAGTTCGTCCCGCCCACCGGCCCCGGCGTGCGGATGGACTCCGGCGTCGAAACCGGCAGCGTGATCGGCGGCCAGTTCGACTCCATGCTCGCCAAGCTCATCGTCACCGGCGCCACCCGCGACGAGGCCCTGGCCCGCGCCCGCCGCGCCCTCGCCGAATTCCAGGTCGAAGGACTGGCCACGGTCATCCCGTTCCACCGGGCCATCGTCGCCGACCCCGCCTTCATCGGCGACGGCACCACCTTCGACGTCTACACCAAGTGGATCGAAACCGAATGGGACAACCAGATCGAACCGTTCACCGGTAACCAGCCGATCGACGAGGACGAGTCCGGGCCCCGGCAGAACGTCGTCGTCGAGGTCGGCGGCCGCCGCGTCGAGGTGTCCCTGCCCGGACAGTTCACCCTCGGCACCGGCGCCGGAACCGCCCCCGGGGCGGTCCGCAAGAAGCCCAAGGCCCGCACCCGCGGCGGCGCCCACGGCGGCGCCGCCTCCGGTGACGCCGTCACCGCCCCCATGCAGGGCACCGTCGTCAAGGTCGCCGTCGAAGAAGGACAACAAGTCGCCGAGGGCGACCTCATCGCCGTCCTCGAGGCCATGAAAATGGAAAACCCCGTCAACGCCCACAAGGCCGGCACCGTCACCGGCCTCGCCGTCGAACCCGGCGCCGCCATCACCCAGGGCACCGTCCTGGCAGAACTGAAATAGCGTGTGAGTACTTGTCAACCGCCCGCGGTTGACAAGTACTCACGGGTGGCGGCCGTGCATGGCGGCCGTCACCCGCGCCGCGGCGTCCCGGACCATTTCACCGATCTCCGCCGTGCGCACACCCGACATCGGCCGGGACGCGTCGGCGACACACAGTACGACTGCGGGTTCACCGTCACGGTCGAATGCCGCGGCATTGATCGACAGCGGCTGGTAACTGCCCTCCGGGTCGATGTCACCGACCACGGCATCCGCCGACAACAGTGTGCGGGCCTCTCGCAGCGCGACGGTCGAGCGATGCCCGCCCACACCGCGACCGCGGAGTTCCGACACGGCATCCGCAAGCGAATGCTGTTGCTGCTCCATGCATTCCATCGCGTATCCGCGCTCCCGGACGAGCGCGAGGGCCGGCTCGTACGTCGCCCGCAGCACGTCCACCTCGACACCCAGATTCTGCCCGCCGAGGGCATACCATTCCTCGCGCTGCTCCGGCGGATACCAGGCCGCGATCCCCGAACCGATGGGCGGCGCGAGCAGCACCTTGTCGCCGAGCCGCAGGCCCAGGGTTCCGCGGCGTCCCCCGACCGGTTGCACCACCTCGGCGACCACCACGTCGCTTCCCGATTGCACGAACGCGATGGACGCCATGTCCGACGCGTCGGCCAGTTCGTGCATCACCGACCGCGCGAGGTCGACGACGTCCGCGGCCGTCGTCGCTGCACGTCCGATGGGGATGAGCGCGGGACCGAGACGGTAGGTCTTGCGGGTGGGGTGCCGGATGAGCCACCCCGCCTCGGTCAGGGCCACGACCATCGGGTAGCAGGTCGCCTTCGCGACACCCAGGTGCCGGGCGATGTCGGCGAGGCTACGGGGCGTCTCCGGTTCGTCCGCGAGGAGTTCCGTCAGCATTACGATCCGGTCGGTCTGCGGTGAATTTCGCGCCATGTGTTTGCATAATGCCACTCTGGCGTCGCACTGTGAACGGCGTTACAGTCGAGTCGTCTGAACGATCGCTAAATCACGTGGACCCTCCGTCACAGCCGCTGCAGGAAGTGAAACCCATGAAACGCTTCGATCTACGTCGCCGGACCGACCGACTCGATCCCGAGACGCAGTACGAAGAGATCGCTCGCATTCTCGCCACGCAGGAATTTCCCTGGGACATCAACCAGGCCCTCAGCTTCGCGCTGTTCCGGACGTACGCCGTACCGACCATCGGGCGGTTGCTGTTCGAGACGGGTGAATTCACCGAACGCGTGCAGAAGCGCTACGACGACACCGGCCTGATCCTCGATGCCGTCCTCGAGCACGGCCTCACCAGCGATCCCGGTCGCGCCGGGATCCGCCGGATGAACCAGATGCACGGCTCCTACGACATCTCCAACGACGACATGCGCTACGTGCTGTCGACGTTCGTGGTGACCCCGGTGCGCTGGATCGACGACTTCGGCTGGCGGAAACTCACCCGCAACGAGATCGTCGGATCCACCAACTACTACCGCGCGCTCGGCAAGTACATGGGCATCAAGCAGATTCCCGAGACGTTCGAGGCGTTCGAGAAATTCCTCGACGACTACGAGCGTGAACACTTCCTGTTCGACGAGGGCGGCCGCGCCGTCGCCGACTCCACACTCGACCTGCTCTGCACGTTCCCGCCGAACAACCTTGCGCCCGCCGCCCTGATCAAGCGATTCTCCTGGGCGCTCATGGACGATCCGCTGCTCGACGCGTTCGCCTACCGTCGGCCGTCCCGCCTCGCGCGAACTCTGTCGCGGGGTGCGTTGAAGGCCCGCGCCCGCCTCGTCCGGTTCTACCCCGTGCGCACCGAGCCCAAGTTCGCCCGCGACCTCCCCAACATTCGCAGCTACCCGACCGGGTACGAAGTGGAGAAACTGGGCACCTTCCCCAGAACCTGCCCCGTACAGCACACCAACGGTACGGTCGCGCGGGAAAACACCGCATCCTGAACCGCTTTGGAGGTGTGATCGACGGAAAGCCCTGTGTTCGAACTATTCTCGGACACACGGCGAATGGCGGCGGGTATCACGCGGTTCTGCCGTAACGTGGCTGCGCGTAGAGACCGTCGACAGGAAGGGATTTTGTGCACTTCTCGCGAGGGACCCTGACCATTGCCGCACTGGCAGGAGCGGCCTCACTCGCTCTGGCGCCCACGGCAACCGCCGCAACCACCTATCAGATCTCCGTCGTTCCGCCGCTCGGGACCGTCTACGCCAACAATCTGGTGACGCTCGGCGCGCTGGTCACGCCCACGCCGACCGGCACCGACGGATCCACTCCGGTCGAACTCGAGATCACCGAGCCCGACGGCGACGTGAACACGCGAACCATCCCACTCACCCTCGGTGCCGGGACGGCAGCGATCCGGACGCACGAGGCCGGCCGCTACACCGCCGTGTTCACCTACGCCCCACCGAACGGCACACCCGCCGAGACGACGACGCAGTTCGACGCCGTCGCGTCACCGGGGCTGGGCCTGGGTAGCTGACCACCGGAACCTGCCGAGGCGCATCGCCGGTCAGACGCCGGCGGTGCGCCTCTTCTTCGGTTTGACGGGAGCCTCGGTGGATCCCACCGTCTTCATCGCGATCTCGACGTACTTGCGGGCCACCGCGTCCGGGGTCAGCTTGCCCTCGGCGTGATACCAGCGCGGAATCGACTGGCACATACCGAGAAGTGCCCGCGTCGTCTCCGCGGCATCCGACACGTCGAAGAGCTCCCTCTTCTTGCCTTCCTTGACGATCTCGAGGACCAGTTCCTCCACACCCTTGCGGACGGTGCGGTAACGCTGCCGGTTCTCCGGGCTCAGGTAGCGCACCTCGCTCTCGAGGGCCGCCAGACGGGATCGCATGGTCATCCGCAACACGATCGCCTCGATGACGTTCGCGAGTCGCTGCACGGGATCGTCGCCGCCGTCGGCGCTCGCGGCGTGGGCGCGCTCGAGAACGTCGCTGGTGGAGAGTTCCAGGAGCGCCAGGAGAACGGCCTCCTTGTTCTCGTGGTGGTAATAGAGGGCGGGTACCGTGACACCGACTCGGCGGGCGATGTCGCGCACCGACGTGCCGTGGAAACCGTGTTCGTAGAACGCGTCGAGGGAGGCGCTGAGGATCGGCGTCAACTTCGTGGGTTCGAGGCGGCGCCAGTCCGCTGCGTTGCCGACCTCGGTGGGCGTCGCACCCTTGGATGAGCTGACCATCAAAGACCTATCTACCGCTCGCTATGCCAGGACGGGTCAAGTGTAGCTGTTCAGATAGTCGGCGAAGGTCTGCGGCGGCCGCCCGGTGAGCGCCTCGACGTCCCCCGTCACCACTGCCAACTCACCGGCCGCGATCGCTGCGTACGAGGTCACCCACCCTGCGACCTCGAAGTCCGGCGCCCCGAAGTGGGCGCGGGACGCGTACGCCTCGTCCAGAGTCTCGTTCTCGAAACGCACCGAACGTCCGGTCACCCTCGTGATCGTCTCGGCGGCCTCATTGAGGGTGAACGCCTCCGGCCCGGTCAGCCGGTAGGTGACGCCGTCGTGGTCGCCGTTGCCGGTGGTGAGGACCGCCGTCACGGCATCGGCGACGTCGTCGGGCGCCACCGCGCTGACCCGGCCGTCCCCGGCGGGTCCCCGGATGACGCCCTGATCGTCGGCCATCAGAGGGATCATCGACTGATACCAGCTGTCCTGCAGGAACGTGTACTTCAGCCCGCTCTCCCGGATGTGCTGCTCCGTGAAGTAGTGGTCGCGGCCGAAGGTGAACGTGCACTCGGGCGCCGCGCCGAGAAACGACAGGTAGACGATCCGCTCCACCCCGGCGGCACGGGCGGCGTCCACCACGGTGCGGTGCTCCTCGCGGCGAGTGGCGCTCTCGTGACCCGAGACCAGGAACAGCAGCCGGACGCCGTCCAGCGCGGCGGTCATCGCCGGACCGTCGGCGTACGTGGCCACCGAGAACGCGGAGTCGAAATGCTCGGCCAGCGGCTCGAGCCGCTCGGCGTTCCGCCCGATCAGCCGGACCCCGGCGCCACCGCCGAGCCGCTCGAGCACCTTGCCGCCGATCGACCCCGTGGCTCCTGTCACTGCAATGGTCATGGCCCGCATTCTCCCAGCGCCGGCCCTCTATCCTGACGCGTATGACTGAACCCGTGGCAACCGCTGACCTGGCAGACGAGATCGGACCCGACATCCGGAGCTGCGACACGCAGTTCATCCAGTTCGGCGGCCGTGAAGTGTTCTCCGGCCCCATCACCACCATCAAGTGCTTCCAGGACAACCTGCTGGTCAAGCAGACCCTCGGCGAGCCCGGCCACGGCGGCGTCCTGGTGGTCGACGGTGACGCCAGCATCCACACCGCCCTGGTCGGCGACATCATCGCCGGACGCGGCGTCGACAACGGCTGGGCAGGCGTGATCGTCAACGGTGCGGTCCGCGACTCGGCGATCCTGAAGACCCTCGACATCGGCGTCAAGGCGCTGGGCACCAATCCCCGCAAGAGCACCCAGACCGGCTCCGGTGAGAAGAACGTCCCGATCGAGATCGGCGGCGTCACGTTCAATCCCGGCGAGACCGTCTACAGCGATCAGGACGGCGTCGTCGTCCGCTGATCCGGCGAGAACCGAGCGGCGGTTCGGTATCTCTCGATGCCGAACCGCTGCGAGGCTCCGACCGCCGACGCAATAATCCGGAGGAATTCAGCGGTCGTTCGCACGACCCGCTCCCACGGAGGGCGAACTCGATGGCCGTGTACGGGCTGGCCTGCGTGTTCCTGTATGTCGTCCCCGCCATCGTCTTCCTGCTTCTACTACCCGACGCTCCTGGCCTACGTCGCGAGCACCTTTGCGTACGTGATCAATCCGGCGCTCGCCGCGAACGGCCTGTACACGGCCATCATCATCGTCACCCTGTTCTGGACCGGTGAACGCCGTGCACGTCTCCAGTCTGCGGCGACCGGCGAGCGAATTCCCTCGCGCGATGTTCGTCGCCATGGGGCTGGTCCTCGGAATCTTCGCGTACTGGATTCTCTCCGCCATCACCACGCAGGTGTATCTCGTGGTGCACCGGCTGATGTTCGCGCTGCGCACACCGTCCTGGAAACAGGACTGGCGGCCGACCCGCTCGCGGAGGAGGCGTGATGACCACATCCGGTCGTATGGGCCCCGACGACCAGTCCGTGAACACCGCCCCGGTCGACGACCTGCACAAGAGACCCGAAAACACCCACTGGATCCTGTATTCCGTCCTCGCCGCCGCGTTCGTCGGACTCCATCGTCGAAGTGAGCGACTGGTGATCGCCGTGCACTGCCCGGACAGGTCGGCGAATTTCGAGTCCGCCGTCGCCGATCCGAAACTCGTGGACGAGAATTAGGGGAACCCCGAGGAGGCGTTGATGTCCGACGAAATCCGTTCCACAGTAGCCGCGCTGATGCCCACGGCGCGTGACGAACTCGCCGAACTGGTGGCCATGCGGTCGGTGGCCGATCCGCGGCAGTTCCCACCGGAGGAATGCGTTCGCGCCGCCGAGTGGGTCAGGGACGCCTTCATCGGAGCCGGGATCGGACACGTCGAACTGCTCGAGACGTCCGACGGTTCACACGCCGTCGTCGGACACCAGCCCGCGCCGGACGGGGCCCCGACGGTACTGCTCTACTGCCACTATGACGTTCAACCGCCCGGTGACGAGAAGCTCTGGCACACCGACCCCTTCACCCTCACCGAGCGGGACGGCCGCTGGTACGGGCGCGGCGCAGCCGACTGCAAGGGCAACATCGTCATGCACCTGCTGGCGCTGCGCGCACTCGGCACCCCGTTCCCCGTCGGCATCAGAATCGTCGCCGAAGGATCCGAGGAAATGGGCACCGGCGGGCTCGAGAACCTCGTCGAGGCCAGGCCCGAACTCTTCGACGCCGACATGATCCTCGTCGTCGACACCGGAAACGCCGCGGTCGGCAGCCCGACCGTCACCACAACGCTGCGCGGCATCGCGAACGTCGTGGTCCACGTCGAGACCCTGACCGGGGAGGTGCATTCGGGCATGTTCGGCGGACCCGCCCCCGACGCGCTGGCCGCCCTCGTCCAGATGCTCGCCACCCTGCGTGACGCGGACGGCAACACCGTCGTCGACGGGCTCGAGTCGGACCAGAAGTGGACGGGCGTCGACTACCCCGAGGCGCAGTTCCGCACCGACGCCGGCGTGCTCGACGGTGTGCGTCTCGCCGGTTCGAGTTCCGTCGCCGACGCCGTGTGGGCCCGGCCGGCCCTGACGATCCTCGGCATCGACTGCCCGCCGGTGGTCGGCTCGGCCGCCGCCATCCAGCCGCGCGCATCGGCGCGCCTCAACCTGCGGGTACCACCCGGTATGGACCCGCAGAAGGCGCAGGACGCGCTCGCCGCGCACCTCGAGAACGCCGCCCCGTGGAATGCGCGGGTGACGGTGGAACGCGAAGCGGTGGGCTCCCCGTTCCGCGCGACCACCGACGGCCCCGGATACGCGGCCCTCGGCGCTGCGATGGAGGAGGCGTTCGGGAAGGAACTCGGAACCGTCGGGCAGGGCGGCTCCATCCCGCTGTGCAACGTCTTCTCCGCCGTCGTCCCGACAGCGGAGATCGCCCTGATCGGGGTGGAGGAACCGCGCTGCCTCATCCACGCCCCCAACGAAAGTGTGGATCCCGGCGAAATCGAGAATCTCGCCGTCGCCGAGGCGCTGTTCCTGCAGAGGTTCGCGACCGCCGACCGTCAGGACTGAGAACTCACCCGAGCCGTCATCCCACCGATCTCCACGACATCCCCGTCCCGCAACTGCCGCCCCCGCCGCACCTCGACGTCACCGTTCACCGACACGAGTCCGTCGGCGATCACTTCCTTCGCCTCCGCACCCGACTCGATGAGGTTGGCGAGCTTGAGGAATTGGCCGAGACGGATGGATTCGTCGCGGATCGGGACGGCGTCGTGGATGTCGGACATGCCTCTATCTTCCCTCTTGACCCAAATCGCGGCCCGACGGCTCACACTGAACACTGGAACACCTGTCTCCCGTGATCGGTACGTATCTCTCGCCGGGAAGGAAACGCTCGATGTCAGCTAGCACCGAGACACACCACGCGTCCGAGGCGGCCGTCCGCACCGCACCACGGCCCCGACCCGTACTCGGCTCGAAGAACGGGCGCCTGCACCAGGTTCCCCACATCGCGGGACTGATCCTGGGCGTCTTCTCGGTGCTCGTGTTCCTGTGGAGCATCTCGCCGGTACTGCGCTACTACGTGCACGTGCCGCGGGAATACGTCGACACCTACTATTTCGACGCTCCGGACACCAGCCTGTCGTGGGCTCTGGTGGTCGCGCTGCTCGCGGCGGCGCTGGCGAGCCGCAAACGCATCGCCTGGTGGCTGCTGACGATCTATCTGGTTCTGATCCTGATCACCAACGTGATCGTGAGCATCACCGACCGGAACGTGAACGCGATGGTCGCCGCCGTGGTCCAGGTGGTGCTGATCGGCATTCTCATCGCGGCCCGGCCCGAGTTCTACACGCGGGTCCGGCGCGGGGCGGGCTGGAAAGCCCTCGGCGTGCTCATCGTCGGTCTCGCGATCGGCACCCTCGTGGGCTGGGCGCTCGTCGAACTCTTCCCCGGCACGCTGCCGCAGGGTGAACGTTTCCTGTGGGCGCTCAACCGCGTAACCGCCCTCGCCGCGGCCGACAACGAACAATTCAGTGGGCGCCCGCACGGATTCGTCAACACCCTCCTCGGCCTGTTCGGCGCAATGGCGCTGCTGGCCGCCGTCATCACCTTGTTCCGCGCCCAGCGCTCCCACAACGCACTCACCGGCAACGACGAATCGGCGCTGCGCGGGCTGCTGCTGCAGTACGGCGCGGACGACTCCCTCGGCTACTTCGCCACCCGCCGCGACAAGGCCGTCGTGTTCGCGCCCAGCGGGAAGGCGGCCATCACCTACCGCGTCGAGCTCGGCGTGTGCCTGGCCAGTGGCGATCCGATCGGCGACCCGGAGGCGTGGCCCCATGCGATCGAGGAGTGGCAGGCACTCGCGTCCCAATACGGTTGGGCCACCGCCGTGATGGGCGCCAGCGAAACCGGCGCCACCGCCTACAACAAGGCCGGTCTCACCGTGCTCCAGCTCGGCGACGAAGCCATCCTCCGCACCCGCGAATTCAACCTCAGCGGACGCGACATGCGGCAGGTCCGCCAAGCCGTCACCCGCGTCCGGCGTCAGGGCGTCACCGTCCGGATCCGCAGACACCGGGACGTCCCCGCGGAGGAGATGGCCGAAGCCATCCGGCTCGCGGACGCGTGGCGCGACACCGAGACCGAGCGCGGTTTCTCCATGGCCCTCGGCCGGCTGGGTGACCGCCTCGACGGCGACTGCCTGCTGGTGGAGGCGGTCGCCGAGGACGGCGAGATCGACGGCATCCTGTCGCTGGTGCCGTGGGGACCGACCGGTGTCTCGCTCGATCTGATGCGCCGCAAGCCGACCTCGCCCAACGGGGTGGTGGAGCTGATGGTGTCCGAACTGGCCACCACCTCGGACCAATTCGGCATCACCAAGGTGTCACTGAACTTCGCGGTGTTCCGCTCCGTCTTCGAGGAGGGCTCCCGCATCGGGGCCGGACCCATCCTGCGGATCTGGCGCTCGATCCTCGTCTTCTTCTCCCGCTGGTGGCAGCTCGAGGCGCTCTACCGCTCCAACGTGAAGTACCAGCCGGAATGGGTGCCGCGGTTCCTCTGCTTCGAGGACAACCGGGAATTGCTGCGCGTCGGATTCGCGTCGGCCGTCGCGGAAGGATTCGTGACCCTGCCCCGGTTCGGCCGCTCCGGAACCCGGGACGCCATCGAGCACACCGGCACCCACGCCGCGGTCCCCGCCGCACTCGTCGCCGCCGAAGGACTGCACTCCGACGGCAGCGCACCCGGCGAAGGCGTCGCACCGACCGCGACCGGACCGAAACGTCCCGAGCAGGTCCGCGTCCGGCTCGACAAACTGGCCGACCTCGCCGAACAGGGTATCGACCCCTACCCGGTCGCGTATCCGCCCACGCACACGGTGACCGAGGCCGTGGAGTCGCCGGAGGGAACGACGGTCCGAATCGCAGGGCGCCTGCTCCGGATCCGCGACTACGGGGGTGTCGTGTTCGCGGTGGTCCGGGACTGGTCCGGGGACATCCAGATCCTCGTCGACGAGGCCCGGGTCGGCACCGATCGCATCCGGGCGTTCGCCGCCGAGTTCGACCTCGGTGACCTCGTCGAGGTCGCCGGCGTCATCGGATACAGCCGCCGCGGAGCGCTGTCGCTGCTCGCGAACGAGTGGCGCATGACCGGCAAGTGCCTGCACCCCCTGCCGGACAAGTGGAAGGGCCTGTCCGACCCGGAGACCCGCGTCCGGCAGCGGTACGTCGACCTCGCCATCAACTCCGATGCCCGCCGCCTGCTCGAGGCCCGCAGCGCCGTCGTGAAATCGCTGCGCGATTCGCTCGGCGGCCGCGGCTTCCTCGAGGTGGAGACCCCGATCCTGCAGCAGGTGCACGGCGGC
Source organism: Rhodococcus sp. IEGM 1351 (assembly GCF_030056875.1). Lineage (NCBI taxonomy): Bacteria > Bacillati > Actinomycetota > Actinomycetes > Mycobacteriales > Nocardiaceae > Rhodococcus > Rhodococcus sp. IEGM 1351. The sequence goes on from NZ_JASHKU010000010.1 coordinate 11,920, forward strand.
GCCAACGCGGCCCCGTTCCTGACCCACATCAACGCCTACAACCTGGACCTGTACCTGCGGATCGCACCGGAGCTGTACCTCAAGCGGTTGTGCGTCGCAGGAATGGAGAAGGTGTTCGAGATCGGCCGCGTCTTCCGCAACGAGGGCGTCGATTTCAAACACAACCCGGAGTTCACGATCCTCGAGGCGTACGAGGCGCACAGCGACTACGAGAAGATGATGGTGCTGTCCCGGGAGCTCATCCAGACCGCGGCGACGGCGGCGTACGGACGCGAGATCATCATGCGGCCCGGCCCCGACGGCACGCTGGTGGAGGTCGACATCTCCGGCGAATGGCCCGTCAAGACGATGCACCAGGCGGTCGCCGAGAAGCTCGGCGTCGACGTCTCACCCGAGACGCCCCTCGCGGAACTGCAACGGCTGTGCGACGAGCACGAGATCCCGTACCAGTCCACCTGGGACGCCGGCGCCGTCGCGCAGGAGATGTACGAGCACCTGGTGGAGGACTACACCGAATTCCCCACCTTCTACACCAATTTCCCGACGTCGATGTCACCGCTCACCCGGCCGCACCCCACGATTCCGGGGGTCGCCGCGAAGTGGGACCTCGTCGCGTGGGGCATCGAACTCGGCACCGCGTACAGCGAACTCACCGACCCCGTGGACCAGCGGAACCGGCTCACCGAGCAGTCGATGCTCGCCGCCGGCGGTGACGAGGAGGCGATGGAACTCGACGAGGACTTCCTGCAGGCCCTCGAACACGCCATGCCCCCGACCGGTGGGCTCGGCATGGGCGTCGACCGGGTGGTCATGCTCATCACCGGCGGCAGCATCCGTGAAACCCTCGCGTTCCCCCTGGCCAAGCCGAGGCAATGACCTCCCGTGGCCGGGTCGCCGTCGCTGCGCTGCTGATCCTCGGCGCCGTCGGCTACGCGTCGTGGCTGCTCGAATTCGTCCTCGACACCGGAATCGATCCGCTACGGGGGTTCGCGAGCGAACTCGCCGCCGCGGACCAGCCGTACGGATTCTGGTTCCGCACCGGCGACCTGCTGACCGGATGCGTCGTCGCCGTGGCCGGGGTACTGGGACTGTCGCGGTACTCGCAGGGCTGGGTGACGGCGGTCGGGTGGATCGCGCTGATCGTGTTCGCGCTCGCGACCATCGCCGATTCGCGCCTGCCGATGAGTTGCGCGGCCACCAACGACCCTGTCTGCGCTGCGCGTGAGGCCGCCGGGCACCTGCCGCTCACCCACGACCTGCACGCCGTGACCAGCGCGTCCGCCTCGACGGGAGGCGTGGTGTCTTCCCTCGCGTTCCTGTTGGCCGCGTTCCGCTACCAGTGGCCGACCTGGTTGAAAGTTTCCGGCGTGGCCGTGGCGACGGTGTTCGTCGGCGGCACGGTATGGACGCTGACAGCCGCGGGACTCCGCGGCGAACAGGACGCCTGGCTCGGACTCGGTCAGCGCGTCCAGCTGCTCGCCTTCTGCGGATGGCTGATCTTCGTGGCGCTCAGCGTGATTCACGTCACCCCGGAAAGGGCTGGTTCCACGTGAAACGTCCTGGGGAAATGGTCGCGGGAGTGCACGTGGTGGTGGACGGCGAGGGCCCACCCGTCGTCCTCTACGGCGGCCTGGGCGGGAACTGGTTCGACTGGGACGAGGTGGTCGAACTGCTGTCCGAGACCTGCCTCGTGGTGCGGATCGATCGTCCCGGGTACGGACTCAGTCCCCCGTCCGCCGAGCGTCCGTCCGCCCGTGGCGAGGCGGCGAGAATCGCCGACGTTCTCGACGCGCTTTCCGTGACCACCCCCGCGGTGCTCGTCGGCCACTCGCTCGGCGGCATCTACGTCGAGGCCTTCGCCCGGCTGTACCCCGACCGAACCGGCGGCGTGATCCTGCTGGACGCCACCGTCACGGCCCACCCGCACCGCGTGATCCCGACCCGATGGCGTGTCACGATGGGCAGACGAGCGGCCCGAACGGCCAGCAGGGTGGGGCTGCAACGCCTCCTGGGCCCCACGGTCCGCCGGGTCCTGAACCACTCGACACCCCCCGGCGGGATCGCGCCGGGCACCCGTCGATGGGTCGAGCGGATCTACCGCGAGCCCGCGTACCTCGAGTCCTCGATCGTCGAGAACGCGTCGTACCCGGCGCTGGCCCAGGAGCTGGCCGCGCTGCGCGAGACCACGACGATGACGGCACCCGTCGTCGTGGCCGCCGCCCACACCGGACGCCCGACGCCCTGGGGGTCGGCGTGGATCCGCATGCAGAGGCAGTTCGCGGAATTCCTCGGCGCCGCGTTCCGCGTCGTGCGGCCCGCGCACCACCACGCCATGATCGATCAGCCCGGCCAGATCGCGGCGCTGGTGCGGGAGCTGGCAAGCTGATCGACGTGCAACTGCTACTGATCCGCCACGCGCTGCCCGAGCTCGTCACCGCGTCCGACGGGCGCGCGGACCCCGCACTGACCGAGGAAGGTCACGCCCAGGCCAAGCGGCTGCCTGCCGCGCTGGCCCCGTACCGCATCGCCCGGATCGTGAGCAGCCCGCAGCGCCGCGCACTCGAGACGGCGGCGCCGGTCGCCGAGGCCCTCAACCTTCCCGTCACCGAGTACGTCGGCCTCGCGGAGTACGACTACGACCTCGACCACTACATCCCGTTCCACGAGGCGGAGGCACGGGCGCCGGAGGCCTTCGCCCGGATTCGGGCCGGCGAGTTCCCGAAGTCCGTCGACGCCGACGCGTTCCGCGCGCGGGTGTTCGAGTCCCTCGGCCGCATCGTCGACGAGTCCGGCCACGAGGACACCGTCGCGGTATTCGCCCACGGCGGTGTCATCAACGTGTTCCTGCAGCAACTGCTCGGGCTCGACCGACCCCTCGTGTTCCCGATCGAGTACGTGTCCGTGACCCGGGTGCTCGTCTCCCGCAGCGGCGAGCGGCGGGTGGCGTCGGTCAACGAGACCGGTCACGTCAGGGACATGCTGCGTCGATAGAACCCGCGAGAACCGCACGCACGGCGATCGGCAGAGCGGTCGGCACGCCCGCTTCGGCGCCCGCACGTGCGACCGTGTCGATTGCCGCCGCGGTGAATTCCGCGCTCTGCACCGGCTCGTACTGCGCGGGAGTGTCGATTCCGACCGCGAACTCCGCGAAGCTTCCGGTCATCGCCTGAAGGAACGGCGCCGCCATTGCGGCGAGTTCCCCCGCGGTGCCGCCGGCGCCTCGAACCATCGCGGCGCCCTGCTCGAACCCGGCGAACATGGCGTACATCGCGCCGAGCAGCGCGAGGTCGTACATCGCCGCAGCGCCGGCGTCGTCGCCGACGAATACCGCACGCCCGAACAGTTCCAGCACCGGCCGATTCCTGTCGAACGCCTCCGCCGCGCCGCTGTAAAGCACGAACGTGTCGCCGCCCCCGATCATGTCGGGCACCGCCATGATGCCGCCGTCGACGTACTCCACTCGCGCCGCGCCGGCCCACCGCGACATCGCACGCGCCTGCTCGGGCGTGGTCGTCGTCAGGTTCACGAGCGTTCGTCCACGCAGGTCGCCGGCGACGGGCTCGATCAGCTCGTGCACCGTCTCGTCGTCGACCACACAGACGAGCACCAGCGGCGAGGCCTGCACCGCCACGGACACCGACTCGGCCGGGTGCGCACCGGAGTTCGCCAGCGTGTCTGTTTTCTCGGGCGTGCGGTTCCAGACGGTGACCGTGCGCCCTGCTCGCAGCAGCGCGACCACAAGAGCCCGTCCCATGGCGCCGAGCCCGAGAACCGTGACGTCGGTGCCGGTCATGCGACACCCCGGGCGGACTGCGACGGCGCGACAATCGCCTCGTACACGCTGCCCGAACCGTGCCTGCCGAAACCCAGGTCGAGGGCACGCCGGTACAGCTCCCTGACCGCCGCCGGAAGTCGCGAGTCGATTTGCGCGTCCTCGGTGGTGACCGTGATGTGATCGATTCCAGCGGCCATCATCGCGAGGCTCGCGCCGACGTCGGGGTACTCCCGTCGGTCGATCTCCTCGGCTGCGCCCTCGAGGAAGAACGGCATCTGCGCGAGCAGGTCGGAGGCATAGGGCAGGAACGTCCCTGCCTGCACCCCGGCAGATTTCATCAGTGCCGCCGCATGACTCGCGCCGACCAGCGTGGTCATGAACAGATCGAGCAGCGCCTGGTACCAGAGCAGGGCCAGACCCGGATCGGCTCCGACGTACTCCGGCCGCGCTAGGAGCCCGAGCGTGTCGGACCACCGGTCGAGCACCGCGCGCGGTCCGCTGTAGAACGCGTACGCCGTGTCGTCGCCGACCAGCGTGGCCGGAACCATGATGCCTCCGGTGAGGAACTCGGCGCCGTGCCGGGCGGCCCACGCGGCAGCACGCTCGGCCTCGCGGGGAGTGTCGGAGCTGAGGTTGACCAGGACCTTGCCTGCGAGCCGGTCGGCGGCGGGTTCGAGCAGGTCGTACATCGCCCGGTAGTGGGTGAGGCTGACGATCACCAGATCGGCGGCGTCGAGCGCGTCCTCCGCGCTGGTCGCGCGGCGGGCACCTGCCGCGACGACGGCGTCGGCGCGTGACGCGGTGCGGTTGAACACCATGACCGGCACGGCGTGATCGAGGAGCGTTCCGGCCATGGCGCGGCCCATCGGCCCGAGCCCGACGACGGTGACGGAAGGCAGTTGTGCAGGCATGATTCGCTTTCGGAAGTCCGTGCCCGAGTGACCGGGCAACGCTGCGGAGCAACGCCTTCTCCAGTCTCAGCGCGCGCACTACACTCGACAAGTACCCACTTCAAAGTCAGGTACTTACCAAAAAGTCAGTGAGGAGCGTCATGCGCCGACAGCAACGTCCCTACTCCTGCGGAATCGATGCGGCGATCGACGTCATCGGCGGCAAATGGAAGGTGCTGATCCTGTGGGCCCTTCACACCGGTGAGCAGCGGTTCGGCGACCTCAAGCGCCTGGTACCCGGCATATCGGAGAAGATGCTGATCCAGCAATTGCGGGAACTCGAAGCCGACGCCATCGTGCATCGCGAGGTCTACCACCAGGTTCCGCCGAAGGTCGAATACTCGCTGACCGAACTCGGAGTCTCCCTCAACCGCTCCCTCGAACCGCTCGGCGCCTGGGGCGCCGAGCACATGGACCACATCGTGGCGGTCCGGGAGGTCGAGGCGAACGGGGACAGCCTCGACCCGTCGAGCCGCTAGAGGCCCGGAATCCGCGGCAGCGGAGGGAGCGGCGGGGGCGGCGGAAGTGTCGGCAGCTGAATCTGCGGCAGACCGGGAATGAGTGGGCGCGGGGCGGGGGCAGGCGCGGGAGCGGGCTCCGGCACGCTCGCCTCCTCCTCGGCCGGTCCCGGAACCGACACCGCGGCGGACGGCGGTGGCGCCGACACGGGTGCCGGTGCGGGCGATGGGGACACCTCCGCGTCACTCGGCTGAGTGGCGACCGGGCGTGCGCCGCCGTCAGAGCTCTGCAGGTGGCTGCCACCGACGCCGAGGCCGAGACCGATCACGGCGACGACGGCCAGCGCACCGCCCGCCAGCGCGCCACCGCGGATCACGGGTTTGGCGAATCCCCCGGCGCCGATGCGGTGCGACGTGCCCGAGTGCTCCTGTGCCAGCAGCGCAGCGCCCTCCGCGGCCACCAGTTCCGGCTGCGCCGGCACGATCACCGGGAGCGCCAGCCACGACTCCATCAGAGACGCGACCAGCGGAATATGCGCGCCGCCCCCGATCAGAACCACCGCGTCGGCAGCCCGCCCGGACGATTCGATCACCTCGCGGGCCAGGCGCGCCGACGCCTCGACGTGGCGCACGATCAGGGAGTCGAGGATGTCCTGCGAGAGCAGGAGCAGGCCGCCGTCGCCGGGCACGCAGACCGCGCTGTTGGTCGACAGCTCTTCCTTGGCGCGACGGCAACGGGCGTCGAGCGCCGACTCCGCGGCCGCATCGGCCGGTGGCGCAATGCGCTTCTCGTCGAGCTGGTGGTCGCGGATCAACCGGTCGACGACGTCGCCGCTGATCTCGTCGGTGCGAGCCGTCCCGAGCACCGTGCCGGTGAGTCGGTCGACCACGGTGACGGTGAGGCCGGAGCTGCCGAGGTCGTAGAACACGAGCGTCGAATGGTCGCCGAGCTGTCCCGACGCCTCGAGCATGCGGAGCGCGGCCGTCACTTCCGGGACCAGCCGGCAGTCGATCGCGGCCTGCACGGCAGCGGCCTGCGCCTCGTCCCGGTACGCGACACCGAAGACCTGCACGTCGTCGGCGGCGCGCTCGGCCATCACCGTTCCGATGGCGTCGGCAACCACGTGCTCCGGGTGCTCGCTCGCGGCGTCCACCGGGAATGACCGGAAGACGGCCCCCTCGTCGTCCGGATACGCCACGCGCACAGCGCTGGCACCCACCGATACACCGAGAACTGAAACCATGGAACGACTATAACGGTTTGATCACGGAACGCGTGTCGGGGGCTCGCGGCCTCCACCTTCGTTATATGCGCTCAGAGTCCGGGTATCCGGGGAAACTCCGGCATCGGGAGCGGCGCGGGCGGCGGAATCGTCGGGAGCTGAAACTGCGGCAGACCTGGAACGAGCGGAGCGGGTTCCGGCGTGGTCGGCGGAGCCGACGACGCGTCGGACGGCACGACACCCTGTGCCTCGGGAGCCGCCGGCGCCCGAGTCGGGCTCTGCGGCTGCTGCTGGTACGTGGTGCGCACCTCGGTCTGCGGCGGGATCACCGGCTGCTCGTCGACCACCGACGGGGCGGCTTCCGAAGGCGGGGCCACTTCCGCGGTCGTCGTGGGCTGCGGCGGTATCACTTGCCGCGCTGCCGGCGCCTGCGTGTTCGACTGCGTAGCGGCCGGTTGCGCGTCCTCCTCCGCACCCTGCAGGAGGTCGGTGCCGACGCCGAGTCCGAGACCCACCGCGGCGACCACGGCCACGACACCTCCGGCGAGGACGAGGCCACGACGCTTCCGGATCGGTGCCGACTGCGACTCGGGCTCCGGCTCCCTCTCGGATTCGAGCTCCAGCTCGGACTCGGGCTCGAACTCCGGCTCGGGCTCGAACTCCGGCTCGAACGGGTGGTCCGGCGCCACCGCCGCGACGAACTCGTCGGACGTCGGACGCGCCAGCAGGGCCGCACCCTCCGCCGCCACCAGTTCCGGCTGCGCGGGGACGATCACCGGAAGGTCGAGCCAGGACTCCATCACCGATGTGACCAACGGAATATGTGCGCCACCGCCGATCAGCACGGCGGCGTCGGGGAGGCGTCCCGAGCGGCGAATGACCTCCCGGGTCAGGCGCGCCGACGTCTCGACCGGGCCGACGATGAGCGAATCGAAACTGTCCTGCGACAGGAGAAGAAGACCGCCCTCGCCCGGCATGCACACCGCGCCGTTGGTGGACAGCTGTTCCTTCGCATCGCGGCACCGCGCGGCGAGCGCGAGCGCGGATGCCGCGTCGGCGGGGTGCGCGAAGCGGTGCAGTTCGATTTGATTGTCACAGATGAGCCTGTCGACGAGATCGCCGCTGATCTGGTCCGAACGCGCACTGCTCAGCACCATGCCGGTGTCCCGGTCGACGACGGTGACGGTGAGACCCGAACTGCCGAGGTCGTAGAACACGAGCGTCGAGTGGTCGCCGAGTTCTCCGGACATCTCGAGCATCTGGAGTGCGGCCGTCACCTCGGGGACCATCTGGAAGTTGCCGATCTGGAGCCGGGCCATCGCGGCCTGCACGGCACCGGCCTGCGCCTCGTCCTGGTACGCGACACCGATGGCCTGCACCTCGTCGGTCTCGTCGCGCTCGGCGAGCACCGTCCCGATGGACTCGGCGGCCAGTTCCTCCGGCCGTTCGAGTGTTGCGGTCACCGACCGCGATTGGAAGATCGGCGTTTCGAGAGTCACGGCGTCGTGGCACGCGAAGCGCACCGCGCTGGCGCCTACCGATACACCGAGAACTGAAGTCATGACGCAGACTATAACGGTTCGGTCACGGGTCTCGCGCATGAAGCAGACCGGACGGCACGTCAGGCGCTTTTCGGCCGTACCCCAGTGACGCACATCGGGTTCCCGTTCGTGACATCGACGTCGAAACCTGCGGAAACCAGAGCCCGCGTGGCGGTATCCGCAACACGCCGCGACTTGTCACGGTCGTGTACGGACACCGCTCCGCCGTACACGAGGTGCAGGATTCCGCCCGGTCGGAGCGCCTCCCACAGGACGCGTATCTCGGCGGTCGCGTCACGCACCCAGAACACGTTGACGTTGACCGCGAACGCCTTGTCGAAGGAGGCCTGATCGCAACGAAATCCGGCGAGGTCGGTGTTCCGGAGCACCACCGTCCCCGTCGAGACGTGGGCGTCGTTGCGCCGCGCCGCCCGTTCGATCGCCGTCGTCGATCGGTCGAGCGCGGTGATCCGTCCGCCGTCGAGTTTCTCGGCGACGAGAGAAATCGCTACACCCGGCCCGCAACCCACCTCTAGGATCCGATCGCGAGGATTCACGTCGAGACGATCGACCGCCCACAGCAACCGACCGGGAATGCCCGCAGCCCTCACGGCATACCACCTATCCGAAGCGCCCCAGTAAGGACACCATGCGGGACCTCACCTACTTCGTCGGCATCACCATCGACGGCTTCATCGCCGGCCCGGACGGCGACATCGGTTTCTTCCCGATGCACGACGACATCCTCGGATTCATGGCGCAGGAATACCCGGAGACGATTCCGACACACCTGCGGGAGCAGTTCGGCGTCGACGGCGCCAACAAGCAGTTCGACACCGTGATCCAGGGCCGCGCAACGTACGAGCCCGCCCTGGCCGTCGGCATCACGAGCCCGTACGCGCACTTGCGTCAGTACGTCGCTTCCCGCACTCTGACCGAAAGCCCCGATCCCGCCGTCGAGATCGTCGCCGACCCGCTCGAGAAGGTCCGGAAGCTCAAGGCCGAGAACAGCGCGCTGGGCGTCTGGGTGGCGGGCGGTGGCGAGCTCGCGGGCACCCTCCTGCCGGAGATCGACGAACTGGTCGTCAAGCACTATCCGGTGGTGGCCGGCCGCGGAACTCCGATGTTCGGCGGCGACTTTCGGCCCACCCACTTCGATGTCGTCCACCGGGAGGCCTACCCGAGCGGGGCCGCGGTCAGTCGGTTCCGGCGGCGCGTGTGACGTCGACGTGGGTGCCGAACCACTGCAGCGTTCGTGCCCATCCGTCCCGGGCGGCCTCCTCGTTGTACACGGCGGGACGGTCGTCGCAGTGGAAGCCGTGTTCGGCGTCTGCGTAGCGGACGATGTCGGTGTCCACCGGCGCGTGGGCGAACGCGGCGCGCAGCTCCTCGACTTCCTCGGTCGGAATCCCCTTGTCGCGGTCGCCGAACAGGCCGAGCCACGGCGTACTCAGCTGCCCGGCGACGTCGAGTTGCGATGGATACCCGAAGCGTCCGTTCGCGACGCCTCCGCCGTAGAAACTCACTGCGGCCCCCAGGTCGAGGCGCGTCGCCGTGTGGAACGCGACCGTTCCGCCCATGCAGAATCCGACGATCGCGGTGTTCCGCGGGTCGATCGAGGCCGCCGACAGGGTCGCGACGGCCCCGTCGACGTCCTCGTCGATGTGCGCGGCGGTGAGCTCACCGATCAACGACATCGCCGACTTCATGTCGTCGTACTCCAGCACCGGATCGCCGCTCCGGTGGAACAGGTGCGGCGCGACCGCGTGGTACCCGGCGGCGGCGAAGCGGCGGCAGACGTCGACGATGTGCCCGGTGACGCCGAACGCCTCCTGGATGACGACGACACCGCCGCGGACGGGACCTTCAGGGGTGATGCTGGTGAGTGGTGTGGTCACGAACTACGACTCTAGGAAACCGGCTTCAGCGGGTGGATCGCCGGTGCCCCGGCGAGGTGCTCACCGAACGTCCCGAGCGCGGCCTGGAAGTGCGGCGACTTCATGTGCGCGTCGACCGCCTCCTGACCGGTCCACACCTCGACGGTGACGAAGGTTCCCGCGACCGCGGCTGATTCGAACACCTCGTACGAGATGCAGCCCTCTTCCTTGCGGCTCTCCGCGGCCAGCGCGGACAGTCCGTCGCGGACGGTGTCCTCGGAACCGGGCTTGGCAGGAATGGTCGCTACGACATGCAGATCGGACATCGACTCCCTTTCGTGAACGCCACCTCGTGTGGCCCGTCTCACGTAAGCACAGTTGGGTCGGCTAGGAAACCCGAAGTCGCGTCAAATAATCGGTGACCTTCGGTTCGTCCCAGCCGTGCGCTTCACGGAGACCGTCCGCGATGGTCGCGAGATAGGCGGGTGCCGGTGCGTTCCTGGCGACGACGTCGCCGCGGGCCCGGGTGGTGAACGTGCACATGGGAACATCGTGGCGGGCTCCGAGAGTGACCAGGCGGTCGTAGCAGGCGGGTTCCTGCGCGTGGATGTCCTCGAACTGCTCCTGTGTCACCAGGAATGCGCGGGCCGCGACGGTGCCGGGCGCGTCGGGGTCGTAGAACGCGCGGCCGCCGCCCCAGATCCGTGACTCTCCCGCGAAGAACACCGAGCCGGGTATCACCACCGGTACCGACTCGCGGGGGGCGCTCGCGTCACGGGCGCCCGTGTGCACGAGGTTGCCCCCCGCCGGGCAACCACCACGCAGGTAGCAGGTCAGACGCGTCGTCGCCATGTTCGATCCATAGCTGACGTACCAGATCAGCACACACACGACCGTACTCGGACAAGATGGTCACATGAGTCTTCTCGGCGAAGTAAGAGGCTGGCGCAGCGGTACTCGGAAGCATCACCGCCTGCGGGACCTCGACGGCACTCTCGTCGTCGTCACCGGTGGCGGCAGCGGGATCGGCCGCGAGACCGCGCTGGCGTTCGCGTCCGAAGGCGCTGTCGTGGTGGTCGCCGACCGCGACCTCGAATCCGCGCAGCTGACCTCCGATCTCATCAACTCCGCCCAGATGAAGGGCGGCGGTGCGGTGGCCATCTTCGGCGGCGGCTCCCACGCGTATCAGGTGGACGTCGCGGTGGAGGACGAGGTGCAGCGCTTCGCGGAGAAGGTGCAGGCCGAGCACGGCACCCCCGACATCGTGGTCAACAACGCCGGAATCGGATATTCGGGCACGTTCACGAAGACCCCGCAGAAGGATTTCGAGCGGGTGATGGACGTGAATTTCTGGGGTGTCGTCTACGGCTCCCGCGCGTTCTCCCAGCAGATGATCGACCGCGGAACCGGTGGGCACATCGTCAACCTGTCGTCCGCCGCGGCTTTCACGCCGCAGAAGCGACTCACCGCGTACGCGACGAGCAAGGCCGCGGTGTTCATGCTGTCGGACTGTCTCCGTGCGGAATTGGTGAACCACGGCATCGGCGTCAGCGCCATCTGTCCCGGACTGGTCCACACCAACATCGTCAAGGCCACCGACTTCGCCGGCGCCACACCGGAGGAGCAGACGAAGATGCGGGACCGGGCCGACAAGCTCTACCGCAGACGCGGTTTCACCCCGGACCGGGTGGCGACGCAGATCGTGAGGGCCGTCAAGCACAACAAGGCCGTCGTCCCCGTCACGCCCGAGGCCAAGTTCGGGCGTGCGCTGAGCCGCCTGGCCCCGGGCAGCATGCGGCTCGGCGCACGCTTCGACCTCGGCTGATCCGAAACGTCAGGGGGTGGGTGCCTGCACCCGACCGGTGTAGGCGTCCATGCTGTGGTACACACCGAGCCGGTCGGCCAGACGGTCCCAGGCACGCACCGGCAGCACGGCTTTCGCCACCCGCGACAGATACAGCGACCGCGGCAGCATCAGCAGAGGCTTCCCCTGCTTCATCGCCCGCCACGACCGGGCCGTGACGTCCTCCGGGCTCAGGATCGGGGCGAACAGGGGGTTCTTCACACCGTCGAACATGCCGGTGGAGATGTAGCTCGGGCACACGGTGGTGACCTTGACGTGCCCGTGGCCGGCCTGGACCAGTTCGAGTCGCAGCGAATCGCTCCAGCCCAGGGCAGCCCACTTCGACGCCGCGTACACGGCCATTCTCGGTGTCGCCACGGTCCCGGCGGCGGAGGCGATGTTCACGATGCGGCAGTCCCGGCCGCGGTCCTCGATCATGGCGGGCAGGAACTCGTTCGTGATGTACATCGGTGCGAGCGTGTTGACGTCCATCACGAATCTGGTGTCCGACTCGTGGTCGTGATCCCAGAAGTACTTGCCACGCACCACCCCGGCGTTGTTGACGAGCACGTCGGGACGACCGACCGCGTCCCGCACCTCGGCGGCCGCCGTGCGGACGGATTCGAGGTCGGCGACGTCGACGACGTGTGCGCTGACGGTGCACCCCGATTCGCGCAGTTCGTGCGCCGTGCGTTCGAGCGCGGCGGCGTCGATGTCCCACAACACCACCGTTCCGGCGCGGTCGGCGGCGGCGAGCCGGGCGAACAGACGCCCCATCCCCATGGCCGCCCCGGTGATCAGGACCGTCTTGCCCGCTACCGAGAATCCCACGTCATGCTCTCCTGCGGTCGAGACCGGCCGCGCCGGCCGGCTCGTGGTAGAGGGTTTCGATCCGATCCTTCAACGTGGCCTGTGCACGTCGCAGCGCCTGCCACACCACGGGTGCGGCGACACCGCCGAGCAGTTGTCCGGCCGGTCTGCCGGGAGAGTGGTAGCGGAAGGCGACGGTGAGCTCCGTTTCGTCCGGGCTGACCGCGTCGAACGTCCAGACCGATCCGTGCACGCCGTGATCGGCCTCGACGACGAGCCGGCGACCCGGGTCCGATGCGACGACCCGGGCGCGGGACGGCAGCGTGATCGCACCGGGCACGGTCGCCGGATCCGCAAGGTACTCGAAGGCCATCGCGGGCGGAATGACGATCACCGTGGTGCTGCGTAAGCCGATCATCGAACGCCCGGAACTGCGGGGGCCGGACAGGCAGAGCTGAATGGACAAGACGGATATCCCAACGTGTCGACGTCCGAGGCAGAGAATGTGTGGTACATCGATGTACCGCATACTGCCGACGGTATACGGAAACGCAGCGACAGGGAAGACTACGATTCGATTCGATGACGAAACCCCAGCAAGACGCCGGTGACGGGCGCGCTGCCCGGTGGCGCGGCCAACGCGAGAAGCGGCGCTCGGAGTTCGTCGAACGGGCACTCGTCGCCATCGACGCAGAAGGTCCCGACGTGTCGGTCGCGACGATGGCCGTCTACGCCGAGGTCGCGCGAACCCGCATCTACCGGCACTTCGACGACAGCACCGACCTCAAGAACGCCGTCGCCCGGCGGGTCGCGGCGATGATGCTCCTCGAATACGCCCCCGTGATCACCGTCGACGGCGCACCGCACGCCATCCTCACCCGCGCCGCCCGCACCCACCTCGACTGGGTCACCGAACACGCCAACCTGTACCGCTACCTGATGTCGTTCTCCCCCGCGGCCGGAGAGGTGCGGCGGGCCATCAGCACCGCGGTCGCCGACATGCTCCACCCCTACCTGGACGCTCTCGGCGCGCCCGCCACCGCGACACCGCTGGCCAATGCGCTGATCGGGATGGTCGAGTCGGTGTCCGCGGAGTGGATCGATCGACCGGGCGGCACCGACGTCGGCGCGCTGACCGAACAGCTGGCCGCGTGGGCGTGGGCGCTGGTCGACGCCACGATGCGCAGCCGCGGCGCGGTCCTCGACCCGGACCGTCCCCTACCGGCCCCCGACGACCTCCGCACGTGAGTGGGAAAGCGTGCCGGAACACACATTCCCACTCACGTGCGGGACCAGCGGGTCAGGTACTCGCGCTCGGTGGCGGTGATGCGGCGTAGCCGCTGGGCATCCACGTCCGCGACGGCCATCTGAGTGGTGGCGGTGACGGCAGGCGGGTCGGTGATCGGGGTACGGGCGCCCCGGACTTCGTAGCCGATGGTGAAATCCACCGCCCGGTGCTTGGCGATCCACATGGTGATCCGCAGGGGACTGTCGGAGTGCCGCAACTGTCCTCGGTACTTCACGTGGATGTCGGCGATGAACGCGCTCGTGATGAGCGACGAGTTCTCGCTGCCCTCGCTGAGCAGCCAGTCGATCCGGGCCTCTTCGAGCAACGTCACCATCCGCGCATGGTTGATGTGCTGAAAGGCGTCCATGTCGGACCACCGAACGGTCACGAAGGCGTCGTAGCCGACGACGGCGGCAGGGGTGTCAGTCACGTTGGACATCATCCCCTGCCGCCGTCGGCCGAACTCACGCGATGTCGCGCAACCAGTTCCTCAGCCACGTCGTGGCGGGCGTACCCGATCCGTCGACCGCGTACCTGGTGTAGTCCTGGTGAGCCTGCGACTTGTAGAACTGCTCCAGCTCGTCGATGCGCTTCTCGTTGGACTGCTCGTCCAGCTGAGCCATCAGGGCCGGCACACCGCCCACAGCGAGGATGTCGTTCCAGATCGCGAGCGCTTCCTGCTGGTAGCGCCCGAACAGCGTCGGCGTCGGATCCGACGTCTGCGCGAGGAACCCGGCGAGCCGCGTCACGAAGTCTTCCTTCGGCGTGGAGCAGTACAGGTCGCCGTACGCGCAGAAGGTGCGCGTGTTCTGGCTGACCCAGCCGAACCCGCCGATGCGGGGACCACCGGCGCCGCTGCCTGCGACGGCAGGGCCGACGAGCGCGTCGGTCGGCGACCGCCGCGGATCGGACACGAGTCCGACGGCCGCGATCTTGTCCGCGGGCACCACACCGAGGCCGGTGCCGATCTCCGCAGCGAGATCACCCGCCGCGTCGGCGCCCTGGCTGTACCCGATGATCGACAGCTTCGTGTCGGGGCACTGCTGCGACATCGACGACAGCATGCCCTTGGCATTGCTGACCGCCTGCGCCTTCGAGCGCCCGTACACCTCGGACTCCCACGGGAAGGCCGTGGCGGCGTACGTGACGTAGTCGGTGCGGATCGACGACGGCAGACCGTTCGTCACCGCGGACAGCAGACCCGGCGTGGGCCTGACATTGTCCTTGGTGGACGTTTCCCACGTCCCCGGAATCGCGACCACGTACAGACTCGGGCAGGGGTCCGCGTTCGCCACTGCGCTCGTGCCCGCTACTCCCGATACCACCGGGATGGCTGCCGCAGCAGCCACTGCGGTCAGAAATGCGACAACCCGTTTCATTGCCATGGCCTCAACCTGTTCTCCCCTTCGCCGTCCTGCAGACGGGATGCTGCCAGGGCGACGTGACCTAAAGATGCACGATCGGTAAATGAACGTTACCGACCGAACGTGACCCCCGCACGATAAACCGACACCCCGGTAGGAAAACCTACCGGGGTGCGGATTGTACGAGCAGTTACATCTACCGCTGCGGGGCGGTGGTGGTCTCGATCGGAGACGGCAGCGCCGACTCGCCCTCGAGGTACGCATCGACCGCGGCGGCCGCCGAGCGACCCTCGGCGATGGCCCACACGATCAGCGACTGACCGCGTCCCATGTCGCCGGCCACGAAGACGCCGTCGACGTTGGTGGCCCACTTCGCGGAGCGGGCGACGTTGCCGCGCTCGTTGAGGTCGACGCCGAGATCGGTGAGCAGGCCCGGCTTCTCGGGTCCGACGAAGCCCATCGCCAGCAGCACGAGGTCGGCCTCGAGCTCGAAGTCCGAACCCTCGACCTTCTCGAAACGACCCGACTTCATCTCGACCTCGTGGGCCTTCAGTGCGGTCACCTTGCCGTCGGCACCGACGAACCGTTCCGTGTTCACGGAGAAGAGGCGTTCGCCGCCCTCCTCGTGCGCGGACGCGACCCGGTACATCAGCGGGTACGTCGGCCACGGGGTGTGCTCGGCGCGGGTCTCGGGCGGTCTCGGCATGATCTCGAACTGGTGAACGCTCTCGGCGCCCTGACGGTGCGAGGTGCCCAGGCAGTCCGCGCCGGTGTCGCCGCCGCCGATGATGACGACCTTCTTGCCCTCCGCGGTGATGGTCGGCTTCTCCAGGTCGCCGAGCTGCACACGGTTGGCGATCGGCAGGAACTCCATCGCCTGATGGATGCCGTCCAGCTCGCGGCCGGGGATCGGCAGGTCGCGGGCCTCGGTGGCACCGCCGGCCAGGACCACGGCGTCGAACTGCGCGCGCAGTGCGTCCGCGGTGATGTCGACTCCGACGTTGACACCCGTCTTGAAGACGGTGCCCTCGGAGTTCATCTGATCGAGACGGCGGTCGATGTGCCGCTTCTCCATCTTGAACTCGGGGATGCCGTACCGCAGCAGCCCGCCGATGCGGTCGGCCCGCTCGAACACGGTGACCATGTGCCCGGCGCGCGTCAGCTGCTGCGCTGCAGCGAGCCCCGCAGGACCGGAACCGACGACGGCGACCTTCTTGCCCGTCGAACGGGTCGGGTGCACCGGCTTGACCCAGCCCTCGTCGAAGGCGCGGTCGATGAGCTCGACCTCGACCTGCTTGATGGTGACGGGGTCCTGGTTGATGCCCAGGACGCACGACGCCTCACAGGGTGCGGGGCACAGCCGCCCGGTGAACTCCGGGAAGTTGTTGGTCGCGTGCAGACGCTCGATGCCGTCGTGCCACCGGTCCTTGTAGACCAGGTCGTTCCACTCGGGAATCAGATTCCCCAGCGGACAGCCGTTGTGGCAGAACGGGATACCGCAGTCCATGCACCGGCTGGCCTGAGTCTTCAGGGTGTCCGGCGAGAACTCCTCGTAGACCTCGTTCCAGTCGAGCAGGCGCAACGGCACCGGCCGGCGAACCGGAAGTTCGCGTGACGTGTGCTTCAGGAAGCCGCTTGGATCACCCACGAGCTGCCTCCATCACTGCCTCGTCCACGTTCTTTCCATCCTTCTTCGCGGCCTCGATGGCCAAGAGCACCTTCTTGTAATCGCGGGGCATCACCTTCGCGAAATGATTGACCTGCTGCGACCAGTCGGACAGGATGCGCGCGGCAACCTCCGAGCCCGTCTCGTCGCGGTGACGCTCGATGGCGGACTTCAGCCAGGTGAAGTCGTCACCCGTCAGGTCCTCGAGATCCACCAGTTCCGTGTTGAGGTTGTCCTCGAACACCTTGTCCGGGTTGTAGACGTACGCAACGCCACCGGACATGCCGGCACCGAAGTTACGTCCCGTCGCACCGAGGATGACGACCTTTCCACCGGTCATGTACTCGCAACCGTGGTCGCCGACTCCCTCGACCACCGCGGTGGCGCCGGAGTTACGGACCGCGAATCGCTCGCCCACGACACCGCGGAGCAGAGCCTCACCGCTCGTGGCACCGAACAGGATCACGTTGCCGCCGATGATGTTGTCCTCGGCGACGAAGCCGGGCGCGGTCTCCAGCGGCGGGCGCACCACGAGGCGTCCACCGGACAGGCCCTTGCCGACGAAGTCGTTGGCATCGCCGTGCAGGCGCAGGGTCATGCCCTTGGGGACGAACGCACCGAAGCTGTTCCCGGCCGAACCGGTGAACGTGATGTCGATCGTGTTGTCCGGCAGGCCCTCGCCGCCGTACACCTTCGTCACCTCGTGGCCGAGCATGGTGCCGACCGTGCGGTTGACGTTGGTGATCGGCGACTCGAACGTGACCTTCTGGCCCTTGTCGAGAGCGTTGCGGCTCTGAACGATCAGCTGCTGGTCGAGTGCCTTGTCGAGGCCGTGATCCTGGGTGCCTGTGCAGTACAGGTCCTGGTCCATGAACGCCGACTCGGTCTCGTGCAGGATCGGCGACAGGTCGAGGTTGCCGGCCTTGGTGCCCTTCCAGTGCTCGAGCGCCTTCGTGGTGTCGAGGACGTCGACCTGTCCGACGGCCTCGTCGAGGGTGCGGAAGCCGAGCTCGGCGAGGAGTTCGCGCACCTCTTCGGCGATGAAGAGGAAGAAGTTCTCCACGAACTCCGGCTTGCCGTTGAACCGCTTGCGCAGAACGGGGTTCTGCGTGGCGACACCCACGGGGCACGTGTCGAGGTGGCAGACCCGCATCATGATGCAGCCCGACACCACCAGCGGGGCGGTCGCGAAACCGAACTCCTCGCCACCGAGCAGCGCGGCGACCATGACGTCGCGGCCGGTCTTGAGCTGGCCGTCCACCTGCACGACGATGCGGTCGCGCAGACCGTTGAGCAGCAGCGTCTGCTGGGTCTCGGCGAGGCCGAGCTCCCACGGGGCGCCCGCGTGCTTCATCGACGTCAGCGGGGTGGCACCGGTGCCACCGTCGTGACCGGAGATCAGCACGACGTCCGCGTGTGCCTTGGACACACCGGCGGCGACGGTGCCGACACCGACCTCGGACACCAGCTTCACGTGGATCCGGGCCTGCGGGTTGGCGTTCTTCAGGTCGTGGATCAGCTGCGCGAGATCCTCGATCGAGTAGATGTCGTGGTGCGGCGGCGGCGAGATCAGCCCGACGCCGGGCGTGGAGTGCCGGACCTCGGCCACCCACGGGTACACCTTGTGCGCCGGCAGCTGGCCGCCCTCACCGGGCTTCGCTCCCTGCGCCATCTTGATCTGGATGTCGGTGCAGTTGGTCAGGTAGTGCGACGTGACACCGAAGCGTCCCGACGCGACCTGCTTGATCGCGGACCGCCGCCAGTCGCCGTTCTCGTCCGGGGTGAAGCGGGCCGGGCTCTCGCCGCCCTCACCGGAGTTGGACCGGCCGCCGAGGCGGTTCATGGCGATGGCGAGGGTCTCGTGCGCCTCGGCGGAGATGGAGCCGTAGCTCATCGCACCCGTCGAGAAGCGCTTGACGATCTCGGTAGCGGGCTCGACCTCGTCCAGCGGGACGGGCTCGCGGACGCCCTTCTTGAACTCGAAGAGACCGCGCAACGCCGCGAGGCGCTCGGACTGGTCGTCGACCAGCTTCGTGTACTCCTTGAACACCTCGTACTGCCCGGTGCGCGTGGAGTGCTGCAGCTTGAACACCGTGTCCGGGTTGAACAGGTGGTACTCGCCCTCACGACGCCACTGGTACTCGCCGCCCACCTCGAGCTCGCGGTGCGCGCGCTCCTCGGGACGGTCCAGGTACGCGTTGGAGTGCCGGACCGCGACGTCGGCGGCGATCTCGTCGAGGCCGATGCCGCCGAGGCTGGACTGCAAGCCGGTGAAGTACTCGTCGACCAGTTCCTGCGACAGGCCGATGACCTGGAACAGCTGGGCGCCGGTGTAGGACGCCAGGGTGGAGATGCCCATCTTGGACATCACCTTGAGCACGCCCTTGCCCGCGGCCTTGATGTAGTTCTGGATGGCCTTGTCGAGGCTGACGCCCTGCAGTTCGTTGTTCTGCACCGCCTCGTCGACGGTCTCGAACGCCATGTACGGGTTGACCGCTGCCGCACCGAACCCGATGAGGAGCGCCATGTGGTGCACCTCGCGGGCGTCGCCGGCCTCGACGATGAGGCCGACCTTCGTGCGGGTCTTCTCGCGCACCAGGTGGTGGTGCACGGCCGACGTCAGCAGCAGCGACGGGATGGGCGCGTACGTCTCGTTCGACTCACGGTCGGACAGGACGACGAGGCGCGCACCGCCGGCGATGGCCTCCGACACCTGGTAGCGGACGTCGTCGAGGGCCTTGCGCAGACCCGCTCCGCCCTCGGCCACCGGGTACAGACCGCGGACGATGACGCTGCGGAAGTTCGGGAATTCACCGTCGTCGTTGACGTGAATGAGCTTCGACAGGTCGTCGTTGTGCAGGATCGGCTGCGGCAGGAAGATCTGCCGGCAGGACTCCGCGGTGGGGTGCAGCAGGTCGTGCTCGGGGCCGATGGTGCCGCCGAGGCTGGTGACGACCTCCTCGCGGATGGCGTCGAGCGGCGGGTTCGTGACCTGCGCGAACAGCTGCGAGAAGTAGTCGAACAGCATCCGCGACCGCGAGGACAGCACGGCGATCGGGGTGTCGGTACCCATGGAGCCGAGAGCCTCGGCGCCGGAGAGCGCCATCGGCTTGACGAGGAGGTTGACCTCTTCGTTGGTGTACCCGAACATCTGCTGACGCAGCACGACGCGCTCATGCGACATGTAGGTGTACGGGCGGTCCGGCAGGTCGTCCATGTGGGTCAGACCCTGGTCGAGCCACTCCTGGTAGGGGTGCTCGGCGGCCAGTTCCGACTTGATCTCGTCGTCGCTGATGATGCGACCCTCGGCGGTGTCGACGAGGAACATGCGGCCGGGCTGCAGCCGGATCTTCTTCACGACGGTGGCGGGGTCGATCGGCAGGACGCCGACCTCGGAGGCCATGACGACGAGGCCGTCGTCGGTCACCCAGAGACGCGAGGGGCGCAGGCCGTTGCGGTCCAGGACGGCGCCGATGACGGTGCCGTCGGTGAAGCACACCGACGCCGGTCCGTCCCACGGCTCCATGAGCGACGAGTGGTACTGGTAGAACGCCCGGCGGGCGGGGTCCATGCTCTCGTGCCGTTCCCAGGCCTCCGGGATCATCATCAGCACGGCGTGCGGCAGGCTGCGGCCACCGAGGTGCAGCATCTCGAGCACCTCGTCGAACCGCGCGGTGTCGCTGGCGCCGTTCGTGCAGACCGGGAAGATCTTCTCCAGCTGGCTGCGCCGATCCTTGCCGGGCCCAACCTCTCCTGACCCACCGAAGATGTCGCTGTCGATGAGCGCCTCACGGGCACGCATCCAGTTCTCGTTGCCGGTGACGGTGTTGATCTCACCGTTGTGGGCCACGCGCCGGAACGGGTGGGCCAGCGGCCACGACGGGAAGGTGTTGGTCGAGAAGCGCGAGTGCACGAGGCCGAGGGCCGACTCGACGCGCTCGTCCTGCAGGTCCAGGTAGAAACCCTTGAGCTGCGGAGTGGTCAGCATGCCCTTGTAGACGAACGTCTGGCTCGACAGGCTCGGGAAGTACACGGTCTCGCGACCGGGGCCGTCCTTGCCGGCGCCTTCGCTGCCCAGCTCGTGCTCGGTGCGCTTACGGACCACGTAGGCGCGGCGCTCGAGGTCGAGACCGGTGAGGGCGTCGTTCTCGCTGCCGATGAAGATCTGCCGGAACGTCGGCATGGCGTCGCGGGCCAGGGCGCCGAGCGACGAGTCGTCGGTCGCGACCTCACGCCAGCCGAGGACCTTCAGGCCCTCGCTCTCGACGATCTTCTCGACGGCGTCGGCTGCGCGCTGCGCGTCGGCCTTGCTCTGCGGCAGGAACGCGATGCCGGTGGCGTACGTGCCTTCCGCGGGCAGCGGGAAGTCGACCACGGCGCGGAAGAACTTGTCCGGGACCTGGAGGAGGATGCCGGCGCCGTCACCCGTGTTGGGTTCGGAGCCCGCGGCACCACGGTGCTCGAGGTTCACCAGCGCGGTGATCGCCTTCTCGACGATGTCCCTGCTGCGGCGGCCCTTCATGTCCACGACGAACGCGACACCACAGGAATCGTGCTCGTTCGACGGGTGATACAGCCCCTGGGGGCCTGGAAGTTGCTTCATACCTAGCCTTCGTATGCCAAAAGATGCACCGACGACCAGCAGCGCTGATGGCCATCAACTTGCAATGCAGGTGCCGTCACGACGTGATCGGCACCACCGATCGGCTATCGCCCTTTTGCAGCACGCTGGGTGTGGTCCTCGCACCGGGCGACGTGGCTTTTCGGTCGGGTCGGACTTTCGTGGGTCCAACGTGTAACGAAAACGATAATTCAGAACCCCCGACGAAACACAACTTAGGTTGGCCTATTTACCCTCTGAACTGGGCATTGTCGAGGGCGGACCTCGTCCGACTGCACTGAGTACATGTTAAGTGAGAGCGCCGAGCACCGCTGTAATTCCCGCAGTCGGATCGAAATCGAGATCCGGGACGGTGAGTTGATGAAGGATCACACCGTCCAGGTAGTCGGTGACCACCACTGCGTCGGAAGCCGGGTTCCTCGATCCCACGAGTTCCAGCATCTCCGCACCCCACTCTACGAGCGCGCGGCGCGCCGATCCGATCTTCGCGTCCAGTCCCGGCGTCACGGAGGCCTCGACGAAGAGTGCGTAGCGGGCACTCGTGCGCACGCGGTCCGGACCAGTGGAGAAGCTCACGAACGCAACCAGGGCCTCGACCAGGGCGTCCGTGCCGGCCGGCCGGAGTTGCGCGAACTTCTGCCAGTCCTCCCGGTCACGTTCGACCAGCCGTGTGACGATCCCCTCGAGCAGCGCGCCCCGGCTGCGGAAGTAGTTGGACGCGGACCCCTGGGGCATCCCGGCCAGTTCGTCGACGCCCCGGTGCGTGAGGGCCCGGACCCCTTTGGTGCCGAGAAGCGTGATGGCGGCGTCGAGCACCTTCTCCCGTTTGTCTGCCATACCCCGACACTACAACGGTAGTAAATCCACTACACCCGTAGTACCGTGGTGGTCATGACGCACTCCGCAGCAGTCCTCGGCGGCGGCATCGGCGGACTCGCCGTCGCCCGCTACCTGTCCCGCGCCGGCTGGCACGTCGAGGTCTTCGAGCGTGCCGACACCCTGCCCACGTCGGGCACCGCGCTCGGCATGTGGCCGCAGGCGCTCGACGCGCTGGACGCGATCGGTGCAGGTGACCGAGTGCGCACGCTGGGATCACCCCAGCACCGCGGTTCGCTCCTGCGCCCCGACGGATCCGTGATCGGCACCATCGACAACCGCGACCGCACCGCCTACCTGCTGTCGCGGCCCGCCCTCCTGGCCACACTGGCCGAGACCCTGCCCGACGGAATGATCTCGTTCGGCACACCGGCCCCCGCCCTCGACGCGCTGACGGACCACGACGTCGTGATCGGCGCGGACGGTCTGCGCAGCCCGACCCGCCGACAACTGTTCGGCGAGAAGTTCGAGCCACGGTACACAGGAGCGACCGCCTGGCGCGGGTGGGTGCCCGGCCATCGCGACACCGTCAGCGAAACCTGGGACGTGGACGCGCTTTTCGGCATCACCCCGCGCGACGGTGATCTCGTCAACTGGTTCGCGTGCGTCCGCACCGACGCCGGGCACCCCGGCGGCCTCGACTACCTCCGCTCGCGGTTCGGGAACTGGCACGCCGACGTCCGGGCAGTACTGGATGCCGCCACCCCCGACGCGATGCTCCACCACGACCTGTACGAGTCCCCCGCGCTGCCGTCGTACGTGTCGGGCAACACGGCCCTGCTCGGCGACGCGGCCCACGCGATGGCACCGAACCTCGGCCGGGGCGCCTGCGAGGCACTCGTCGACGCAGTCGCGCTCGGCCGATTCCTCACCGCAGACACCGACATTCACACCGCGCTACACCGTTACGACCGCACGCGGCGGCCCGCGACGCGGCGGCTCGTGCGTGGATCGCGCGCCATGTCCTCCCTCGCGATGACCGGCCGCCTCCGTCCGCTGCGCGATCTGACGGTGAAGCTGGCCGCGGGCCTGGCCTGACCGGAATGCGGGGGCGCGGGAACGCTTGCCCGTCTGGTACTTTGCCGCGGTAGGGGGACGAGAAAGAACCGGGGGCGGTCATGGGGGCGGTGGACGACGGCTGCGGCAGTGCGCCGGCAGCACGGACGTATCTCATCGGGGAAGCAACACATCCACCTGGTCGGTGGAGGCATTCTGCTGTGCTCGCTTCCCTCTTTCGGTGCCTCTGAACTGCACCACTCTTGCGTTTGCTTCGTCAGCACCAGTCCGTTCGATCACCATGTCCGTTCGACTTCAGGAGTCAAAGACTTGAGAATCCGCATGCACGCTCTGGCAGCCGCGATTTCGGTGTCCGCTGCCGCACTGCTCGGTGCCGCGACGGCACACGCCGCTCCGACCACCCCGCCGTCCACGTCGCAGCCGGGCGTCACCGACCCGCGGGACGCGCCCACCACGTCGCAGCCCGGCGTGACGGACCCGACGACGCCACCCACCACGTCGCAGCCCGGCGTCACCGACCCGGCGGCTCCGGCCGCGACGACGCCCGCTCCCCCGCAGGCTCCGCTGGCGGTGCCGGGTGCCGAGACGGTTGTGCCCGCTGCTCCTGACCTGGCAGCGACCACCGCCGAGGGAGTCGTCGACGAGGGAGTGGTCGACGAGGCACCGGCCGCCCAGCCGGCGACCGTGTGGATCGACCCCGACGACATGCCGAAGGCGCACCAGGCACCCGTCGCCCCCGCCCTTCCCGTGCCGAAGCCGGTGGTCGAGGTCAATGCGGCCGTCGACACACTGGTCGGCGCGGTGCCGGTTGCCGCCAACGGACGCCAGTACGGCAACCCCGAGGGATACGTCGGCACCATCGGCTGGCGCATCGGTGACGCCACCGGCACCGCGGGCATCGCCGTCGACCCGTTCTCGCCGACCGCGGCCACCGTGTCCGCGTTCTCGGCCGATTCCAACGCCGAGCACCCCACCAACTGGTCCGCGCCCGTCGACGTCACACCCGCCGCCGCCGCGATCGCGGATGCGGCCCACCGGTACCCGGCCTTCGGGGAACTGGTCCAGACGATCGCGTCCCTGCCCGCACCGCAACTGCCGCAGCTGCAGTCCACCGACAGCGGTCCGGCCACCACGACGATCGGCGGCGTGAACGTGCGCAGCCAGGCGACGCTGCACGTGTGATCCGATTCCCTCGCGTGGAGCCCGCCAGGGGTCGGCTCCGCGCGAGGGAATGAGGTGTGGAGGATTCAACTGTGACAGAACCGCCGAACAGGGCACCCCTCGACCGCTTCTCGCACTGGTTCCCGCCCTTCGCGTCGGCCCCGGCACCGCGGTCGACGGCTCCTGCCGCGGAAACCGAGCAGCAACCCCCCGCTCCGACGTGGCTGGCCCCGGGCGACGAGCCCGATCCCACCCCACCTGTTCGCAGCGGTCGCGGCAAGCAGACACTCGCGGTCGCCGGAGCCGCGGCAGCGGTGATCGCCGGGATCGCCGGTGTGGTCGCCGTGTTCAACTCGACGTCCGGTGATGCGAGCGGAACCCCCGTCGCCGCTGCCGATTCGGGCTGGTGCGTCGAATCCCGCGACGGCTCGACGGTGACCGGCAACGGTCCGGGCGGGACCTCCGACGGCGTCGCCGCGATCCTGGGCTTCGACCACGCGTACTACGTCGCACGGAGCGGCGCGAAGGCCCGCGAGGTGGTCGCACCCGACGCGCCGGTGGGGTCCGCCGAGACCATCCAGGGCGGCATCGATTCGGTGCCCGAGGGCACCGAGCACTGCCTCGCCATCACCGAGACAGAACCCGGCCGCTACGCCGTGACGCTGTCGGAGCTGCGACCGGACGGGTCGGCGAAGAAGTACGAGCAGGTCGTGACCACCGCGGACCGCGACGGTCGCACTTATATCACATCCATTGGAGACGCGAAGTGACCGACCAACTGCTGCAAGCACTTCCGGTGTCAACTCTCGTCCTCGGGGCGTGTGGAGGAGCCGCCGCCACCACGACGACGCTCGGGCTCGCCAACACCGCGGCAGCTCGCGGCGGCGCGGTCGTGGCCGTCGACGCGACACCCGCGGGCGGCGATGTCGCCGAACGCGGCGCCGACGCCGTGCTCTCCGTGAGCGGCCTCGAGCAACTGGTGGCCGCCGGCCCCGTCGCGGACGACGTGTTCGACGGGTACTTCTCCCGCACGAGCGCCGGGACCCGCATCCTGAACCGCATCGGGAATCAGACCGCATCAGAACGTGAATTCCATACTGTCACAGGGACACTCCGCGCTCGCGGTGTGAGTGCCGTTCACGACCTCGGTCACCGGTTGCGTGCCGCGTACCTCGCGCCGCTGCTGGCCACTCCGTCGCCCATCGTCCTCGTCGTGCCGTGCCGGGCGGACGCGTTCAACCGTCTCCGCTCCGCGTTGCAGTCGATCGGTGACACGCTCGGCGAACCAGCGCTCGCCCGCACCGTCGTCACCGTGTCGAATCAGGACGCCACCGGCTGGCAGGTGGACGTCGACCTCCTCCGCGAGTACCTGGGCGGACAGGTGTGGGGCATCGAGACCATCCCCTACGACGAACATCTGGGCATGGGGATCGTCATCGAACACAGCAAGCTGGCACCGGACACCCGGGCCGCGTACGAGCGGGTGTCCGCGGCAGCGTCGGCGGTAGCCGAAGGTCGGCCGGAACGGGTCTGAGCGGGGCGCGTCCAGTACCCTCCCGGGCGGGGAGGACATTCGACATCAGGGGGCTGTCATGGGGGAATCCGTCGGCGACTGCAGCGCGTTGCTCGCCGAAATGCACGCGTTCCGTCAGGGTTTCGGCCAGCCGGCGCTGCTGACCGACGCCCTCCGTTCGGCGCTGCTTCTCATTCCGCTGACCGGCGACGACCGGCTGCTGACCAGCACGTTCGGCGGACTGAATTGGGTGTGCGCCTTCACCAGCAAGCAGGAATACGCCCGGTATCTGCTCGCCCGCGACGAACAGGGCGGGCCGTGCCGCTTCCACACCGTGTTCGGGTGGCGGTTGCTCGACATCCTCGTCCCGTCAGTTCCCGGCCCGACCGGGGTCGTCATCGACGTCGCCGGTGCCACACCGATGGCCTTCCCGCCGGCAGTCGAAGAGGTGGCCTGATGGGTGACCACCTCGAAGTCGACCCGTCGGTGCTGATCCAGGCGGCGCAGGGCATCACGGCGATCACCGAATCACTGTCCGGGCTCGGGACCGGCGAAACAGCATCCGTGGGGCGCGGGTTCTCCCTCCTCGCCCTGTCGCCGATGGAAGCCGGGAAGCAGGAGGTCCAGACGAGTCTCGAGGAGTTCGCGGAACGGTGGTCCTGGGGAGTCCGTCATCTCGTGCAGTCGGCCAACGAGATCGCCCGCGTCCTCGATCTGGCTGTGGGCAGCTACTACACCACCGAACAGGTCTACTCGGATGCGCTGAAAACGGTGTGGACGAACACCGTCGGCAACCCCCACCTCAGCGGCGACGAGATCAGCGACCGCACATGGGGCGAAACGCTCGCGGACAATCCGATCAACCAGACGCTCAACGCCGATTACAGCCTCGAATCATTCGAGGCGGCAGACCAGGCCATCGCAACCAACAACGAGGTCATCGCCGCCGTCGGCCCGCAGGCCCTCGCCAATGTCTCCCCGCTGGCGGACATGCTCGATTCGGGCACCACACGAAACTGGGACACCGACGCAACGGAGCAGGCCGCCGAGATCATGTCGGCTGGTGGCGGTCCGTCGTGAGCTGGCTCAGTGATACGTGGGACGACGCGAAGGGTGCGATCGACGACTTCGGCGACGCCGCCGAGAATGCGATCGAGAGCACCGTCGAGAACGTCGGGCAAGCTGCCGATTCGGGCCTCGATGCCGCGGCGGGACTCGCGCAACGGGTCGGCGCCGACGGCATCGCAGATACCCTGACCGATCTCGGTGACGACATCGCCAGTGCCACCGGTGGACCCGTCGACGAACTGGACCTGGGACAGACCGAAGAACCGAAGGAACTGATCCGCGGTGAGCCGTCGGCCATCGCCGAAGCGACCACCACGCTGACCGACCTGGCCACGAGCATCGGCTCCACCGGTGACGCACTGCGCACCGTCGACGCGGCCGATTGGACGGGCAGCGCGGCTGACGGATTCAACGAGATCTTCGACAAACAACCCGCACTGTGGCACGACGCGGCCGACGCGATGAACTCCGCAGCCCGGACACTCGTCTCCTGGGGTCATACCGTCGAAGCCGCCCAGGCCCGCGCCGCCGACGCGGTGGCGCGATGGAAGCAGGCCGAGGCGGAGGAGAGGGCAAAGAAGTCCGCCTACAACGCACTCACCGGTGAGCAACAGGCAGACCACCCACTCGTCGACACCTGGACCGCGATGCGCGAGGAGGCCCGCGAAATCCTGCGGGGCGCCCGAGCGGACCGCGACGGCGTGGCCGGCCAGGTCTCCGGTGCACTGACCAGCGCCACCGCGACAGCCCCCACGGAGCCGCCCTTCACCGAACGGTGGATGAACAACCTCACCGACGCCACCGACGGCGTGCACCTGGGCGTCGCCAACTTCTACTCCGGTCTGCTCACCGGACTCAGCGGAATCGTCCAGTTCGTCCGGCAGATCAACCCGACCGACACCTACAACATGACGCATCCGGCCGAATACCAGGCCGGCCTGTCCAACCTCGCGACGGGAATCGTGGTCGCGGCCGCCGACCCCGGCACCATGGTCTCGACGATGGTCAGCGACATCCGGAAGAACCCACTCGAGTTCGCCGGAAGCCTCACCGGCGACGCAGTGCTCACCGCCGCCACCGGCGGTGCGGGCGCAGGAGTCGCAGGCGCTCGCACCGCGGTCCGCGTGCTCGACACCGCCGGCGATCTCGGCATCGGTGCCCGACTCCTCGACGACGTCGCGGACGTCAGCCACATCCCGAAGCCCGACACCCCGCACGTCGACTCGCCCACTCCGCACGCGGACACGCATCCGACGAGCACCGACCCGGCACCGACTCCCGAACCGCGCAGTCCCGAACCTGCCCATCCCGGCCCCGCCGAGCATGCCGGTGCGGATTCGGGCGCGAACGACGCCGCTCACGACGCCGGCCCCGAAACCGATCGCACGAGCAACCAGAACTGCGAAGGCCGCGACCCCGTCGACGTCGCGACCGGTGAATTCCTGCTCCCCGAAACCGATCTGACACTTCCCGGTGTGCTGCCACTGGTGTTCGGCCGGCGGCATCGTTCCGGCTATCGGTTCGGTCGCTGGTTCGGTCCGAGCTGGTCGGCCACCGTGGACATGCGCGTGGTGGTCGAGGAACCGGGGGTGACGCTGCTCGCCGAAGACGGTGTCATGCTCACGTATCCGCACCCCGAGGTGGGGACGCCGGTGATGCCGGATCCCGGGCAGCGCTGGCCGCTGTCGCGGACCGACACCGGCGGCTACCGGGTTCACGACCCCGACCGCGGACTCACCTGGCATTTCACACCCAAGCCGGAACTGGACGGTCTCGACTCCGCGCTCGGCAACATCGCAATCAGTGCGATCACCGACCGCCACCGCAATCGCATCCTCTTCCGGTACGACACTTCCGGGACCCCCGTCGAGGTGTCGCACTCCGGTGGCTACCGGGTTCTCGTCGACACACGGTCCGGCCGGATCGTGGGGTTGTCCGTCGTCGACGGAGACACTGCCACCCCGGTTCGCCGGTTCGACTACACCGACGGGCAACTCACCACCGTCGTCAAGGGCGACGCGGCTCGACTCGGTACACGTACGACGCGGAAAACCGCATGCTGTCGTGGGTCGACGGCAACGGCAACCGCATGGTCAACACGTACGACGCGGACGGGAGGGTAGTCCGGCAGAACGGCACCGGCGGCATCCTCGACTCCGAGTTCGACTACCGCACCAACGCGGAGTCCACGGGCTCCGTCACCGTCGTCACCGACTCGACCGGCGCGGCGACGGTCCACGGTTTCGACTCCGACCTGCGGCTGCGGGACCTCGTCGACGCCGCAGGGTCACGCACCCACACCGACTACAACGCGCGGCGAGAACCGTTGCGAGTCGTCGGACCTGACGGCGCGACGACGAGCTACCTCTACACCGCCGACGGAGACGTCGCCCGGATCACCCGACCCGACGGACACGCCGTCGCCATCGACTACGCCGGCCCCCGCCAACCGGCGACGATCCACCATCCCGACGGCACGATGTCGCGGCAAGAATGGGATGAGCAGGGAAACCTCGTCGCCGTCGTCGATGCGGCCGGTGCACGCACCCGGTACGGGTACGACGCGTCGGGAAGCCTCACCTCGATCACCGACGCGGCCGGGGGTCGCACATTCGTCGAATCCGTCCGGGCCGGACTGCCGGCCGCCGTCACGGATGCGAACGGCGCCGTCACCCGCATCACCCGGGACGGGTTCGGCCGACCCACCACCGTCACCAACCCCACCGGGGAGACCACCACCTACCGATGGTCGGCGGACGGTCAGCTCGTCGCGCGCACTCACCCGACGGCGCTGTCGAGACCTGGGCGTACGACGGGGAGGGCAACCTCCTGGTCCACACGGACGCGGTCGGCGCCACCACCCTCTACGAGTACGGCGCGTTCGACCTCCTCGCCGCCCGCACCGATCCCGACGGCAGCACCACCACGTACGGCTGGGACACCGAGCGGAGACTGACCTCCGTCACCAATTCGCTGGGCGCCACGTGGTCCTACCGATACGATGAGGTCGGCCGGCTCGCCGAGGAAACCGATTTCATCGGCGCCACAACTACTTACACGTACGACACCGCGGGTCGCGTCGCATCGGTCACCCCCGCCACCGGCATCACCCGCCGGCACACGTACGACATTCTCGGCAGCGTCACCGACATCCGTGCCGACACCGGCGAACATCTCCACTACGCGCACGACCTCGCGGGACGCGTCACCACCGCCGTCTCCGGCACCCGCCGGCGGGAAGTCCATTCCCTCACATTCACGTACGGCCCGACCGGGCAGTTGGTCAGCGAGACCGTCGACGACAACCCGGCGTTGCGGTTCGAATACGACGCGGTCGGTCGGCGCACCACGAGGCACAGCCCCACCGGAAGCGATACGAGTTGGCAGTGGGATCCCACGGGGCATCTCCTCGGACTCACCACCGACGGCCACCACCTGGCCTTCGGCCACGACTCCGTCGGCCGATTGACCGACTGGCGCGTCGGAGAACTCGCCGTGCGACGAAACCACACCCCGCGCGGCCAGCTCGCCAACCAGGACGTGATCGCCCATCCAACGTCCACCCTGAATCTCGGACTCGAGCCGAGCGTCCAGCCCCGGGCGCTGAGACAGGACAGTTACGCATACCGGCCGGACGGATACCTCGTCGACCACACCACCCAGCGGGACGCGTCCAGGGTGGTCCGACGCAGCTTCGACCTCGACCCGGCCGGTCGGATCACCGCTGTCGTGCAGGACGGCCATGCCACCGAGCAGTATCGCTACGATCCGCTCGGCAACATCACGGACTCCGGCTCGGATCGTCGCGAGTATCTCGGCAATCTGCTCGTCCGCGACGGCCGCACCCGATTCCACTACGACGCCGTGGGACGTCTGATCCGGAAGACCACCACCCGGCTGTCACATGCACCGGACGTGTGGCACTACCGCTACAACGCGTTCGATCAGCTCACCGACGTCACCACCCCCGACGGCCGGCACTGGCAATACACCTACGACGCCCTCAGCCGACGCGCCACCAAACAACGACTCGACCACGACGGCACCGTCGCCGACCTCATCCGCTACACGTGGGACGGCACGCACCTACTCGAGCAGAGCTCCGGCGACACCACCACCCGATGGAACTACCAGCACGGCAGCTACACCCCCCTCACCCAGGCCGTCAGCCGCACCTCCGACATCGACCGTCTGTGGGATCAGCGGGCCGTCGACACCGAGTTCTACGCCATCGTCACCGACCTCGTCGGAACACCCATCGAACTCGTCGATCCCCGCACCGCCGACCGCGTCGCCGACGCCACCACCGACCTGTGGGGAAACACCATCTGGCACGGCGCCACCGACACACCCCTCCGCTTCCCCGGCCAATACCACGACCCGGAAACCGGACTCCACTACAACCTGCACCGGTACTACAACCCCGACACCGCCCGATACCTCACCCAGGACCCGCCCCCTCACCCAACCCGAACACCTACCCTCACAACCCCACCGGATGGACCGACCCACTCGGCCTGGTGCCGGCGGCGTGTGATGGGACAAACGGGAAAGCGTTCGAACATGACTACGACTATCACCCAAGGATTCGAGCAAGAGGACTCGAGGATCCGACTGGGCACAACTTTCCGTACTCATTTGATGACGAGATACTGCGGCGGCAACCGATAGTTCAGAACGACGGTTCTCTGCTCTATCGCGCCGATGGTTTCCTCAATGGAAAGCCGGGATATTATGAGATTGCTGTAAATACGGATCGAAATCTCATTTTTCACCGAACATGGAGGTCTGGGAGTTGAAGTATCTAAAGCTTTCGGCTGATTTTCTGGCTCTATCACTGGTCGACCAACAAGATGGTCCAACCAGCCCCTCAGAACTGGGACTGTCCACGGAATTGCAGAATATGCTCACCGATTGGAATTCCGATTACCAGACAATCATACCGTTGAGTATGTCGGTACGGTCGAGCGAGCAGTGGAACTCTATCATCTGTTCATTAGACACTCGGGGCCTCAATCTTGCGCAAATGATCGCCGATGAACTAGTTGATGATGCCAAGGTTGAATACTATAGCGAAGGCTTGCTGAAAAGAATCGATCACTGAGACGCCGTCGAAATTATCCCACGCTTGATCTTTTCGAATACGTTCCGTGCCGAAACCGAGCAACGGCTCGGTGAACTACGGAGAACATTGCGAGATCGAAGCCGAGAGTGGTGGCGCAGGGCAGTTACTATCGATACTGCAACTCTGGTCGCAGTTGCAGTCGGGAGATGCTTGAATTTTTCAAATTGAAGCCGGACAGGAATGGAATCCCGAATAGTGGACAAATTTGATGCCCTGATACCCAGCGAGATCCACAATCGAGAGGGGCTTATCGAGTTCATCGTCAACTCTCAGCTGAAGTGGCAAACAGTTCCGAAGAGTTCGAGAACCTCACCACTCATGACTATCTGTCAGCTGCGGCGGCATGGACGGAGGAAATGACGGCTACTTCGACAACCTTGGCCTACCTCTGCCGATAAATCCTAATTGGAGCTTCATCGCCACGATTCCGACTGCCGCACTTCGGTACGAATAGCGGAATCTCGTGCTAACCGGAGGGCACGTCGAGGTCAGTCACATCCGCGAACGTTTTAGCTATGTGCGTCCGCAATTGCGTGCGCAGATGACCAATTGGTGCGCGGGTGTGTAAGACTCGACATCCGTGTACCACCCATTCGAAATACCCGCTCCTGACGAACTGGCGAGATTTCATCAGATAGCGTCCCAGCCGTTGCCTGATATCCCGGGCGGCTATATCCTTCGCGCATCAACTGATCGCGGTGGAGATGTCGAACTCGTCGTCGACCCTCTGGGCCGGTCCATCAGGCTCAGGTTTTCGGTTCTCTTACATCTTGTCTTCGACCTTTTTCGCGAAGGCGCAACGCGACTCCGACTAGCCGAAACCTACGGTTCACTGGTCATTGCAATAGAATTCGAAGCGGGCGAAATTGCCGGGACCTTGTACATCAACGTCGGCGGCACGATTAACATTAAGGATTCGCTCTTGCTCCATTAGGGACACCACATGCCTCTCGAGACATCCGCACATGGTTTTGCTGTTTGCACCCGCGATTGCGTCCGCATTTGGCTAATCGGTGTGCCAATGTGCGACAGGAGGGCTTTCACTGACGCCGAGCGGCAATAGCTGAGCGAAGTCACCACATCCGCACACTTTTTGGTCAGCTTCACACGCAATTGCATGCGCGTTTGACCAATCGGTATGCAAACGCGAGGTCCGCGGCCCCCTCACGCCTCCAGCAACCCCTTCAACCTCTGCAGGTCGGCGTTGACGGCCGCTGCGTCCTGCGCGAATTCGTCGGCGGTGACGCCGTCGCGTCGCCGGATGGTGAAGACGACTTCGCTGTGGTCGCCGTCGGTGATGACGCGCACGGGGTTGTAGACGGTGTCGCCGCTGGGGAGGGTGACGTCGTGGTCGAGGATGCCGTAGTCGTTGGCGGGTGCGAAGGTCACTGCGACCTGTCCCATCGGGGAGTCGGCGAGCCAGCGGTCGCCGTCCCGGGTGATGTTGGTGCTCAGGCCCGCCGCCCAGGCGGGGAGGTTGGCGGGGTCGCTCGCGTAGGCGTACACGTCGGCGGCGGGCCGAGCGATGAACACACTGACATGGGTTGATTCGGTGGTCATGACACCCAGCATCCCCGCTACACGGCACGGGTGATTGAAGAAATCGGACTCCGGTGCTCGATGTCCGAAACCTTCAATGCGGGTCCGCCTGAGGTCGTTAGCGTTCTCGGTATGACCGCAACATTCAGTGCCATCGAACTGGTCGTCCACGACCTGCCCACGTCGCTCGCGTTCTATCGGCGGCTCGGACTCGACATTCCCGCCGACGCCGATCAGGCACCGCACCGTCGAATTCGAGTTTCCCGGTGGGCTCCGCCTGCTGTGGGACACGGTCGAGACCATCCGCTCGTTCACACCCGACTGGACCGAACCGGCCGGCGGGCATCGCATCGGACTCGCCTTCGACTGCGGAACGGCCGCCGACGTCGACACGCTCTTCGACGAGTTCACGGGCGGCGGCTACACCGGTCGGAAGAAGCCGTGGGATGCACCGTGGGGCCAGCGTTACGCCACCGTCGACGATCCCGACGGCAACCCCGTCGACCTGTTCGCCGCGCTCACACCGTGACCAGCTGACCGAACGTGCGGCCGGTCAACTCGTGCGCCTCGCGGATAAGGTGGGCCTGATCGGCGAACCCCGCCATGCCGGCGGCCTGAGCTGCGGGAATGGATGAATCCGCCAGCCCCAGTGCCGACTGCAACCGAAGGATCCGGGCCAGCATCTTCGGTCCGTAACCGAATTGCCGTCGGCACAGGCGGTGCAGTTGGCGCTCGCCGACACCGATCCGGTCCGCGACCTCACGGACGGACGTCTGCTGCTCCAGAAGTCGCGCGATCGCGGGGATCCTGCCGTCCGGCGGCGGCCCGAGGAGCCGGCGAGATCTCGCGAACTCCTCGAGCGCCCGGCCCGGATCGGCGTCGTCGGCGATCCTGCCCAGAAACTCCGTGGTGGCGCGGTCTGTCAGCACCTCGGCGAGCGGCACCCGCAGATTGGTCAGCTCCTCCGCCGGCGTCCCCAGGAGATCCGGCAGAGTGCCTGGGGAACAACGTAATCCGACGTAACGGTCGCCGTCGCGGCTCCGGGTGAGATACGGCCGGGAGTCGGGGCCGGCCACGACGACGTCACCGTTCATCCAAATGAGATCCATACAGCCGTCGGGCAGGATGGCCGCGTCACCCCCGGCTGCGGTCTTCTGCCACACCACAGCGCCGGGGAACACCGACCGCCGCTCCGTGTACATGACCCCATGCTAGGCAGCTGCTACGACACTCTGCGTGGCGTCAGATCTCCGGCTCGCCGACATGCAGATCGGGCTCCCAGTCGTAGATGACGGCGGTCCGCAGCAGAATGTCCTGCAGTGACCGGCGGCGGCCGTCGACTGCCGCCCACAGCAATCCGAACCCGAACATCACGCACAGCACCGCCCGGAGAAGGGCCCGCAGCCAGCCGATCAGTTCACCGTTGCGGCTGACCACCCGCAGCCCCATCGTCACGGCACCGACGGTGCGGCCGCTCACCGACCAGCATGCCGTCAGGTACAGCACCGCCACGCCGATGAACAAGGTCGCGGAGAGCACGGCATTGGCATCGGGGAACGAGAACTCCTGCGGCGAGAACAGCAACCGCAGGAACAACACTCCGACATAGATGCCGCCCATCATGGCCAGGACGACCGCCAGGTCGATACCTGCGGCCAGTCCGCGGGTCACGATCCCGGCCGCACGATGCGCCGGCGTGCTCATGCATCGTCCGGTTCGTGCCCGCGCCCGAACCACTTGCCCACGAACCCGGCGACGGCGTCGTCGGCCTGCATGCCCTGGTTTCGCACGCCGCGGACCGCCTCGTTCGACATCGAGTCAGTCGACTCACGGATGATGCGCGGCAGGTCCACGCCCTCGATCACGGTGTCGGCCAGAACCACCAGGTCGACCCGCCCTATGACGGAGTCCACGTCGACGCGATCGACGATCGCATCCACGTCGATCCGTGCGGCGACGGCGTCGATATCCACTCGATCGAGGATCTGCGGGATGTCCACCCGGGCGGCGATAGCATCAATGTCCACCCGGTCGATGATGCGCTGGATGTCGATGCCCTCGGCGACGACGTCCAGGTCGACGTGATCATGCACGATCGCGGTG
Source organism: Rhodococcus sp. IEGM 1351 (assembly GCF_030056875.1). NCBI lineage: Bacteria > Bacillati > Actinomycetota > Actinomycetes > Mycobacteriales > Nocardiaceae > Rhodococcus > Rhodococcus sp. IEGM 1351. The sequence goes on from NZ_JASHKU010000010.1 coordinate 47,738, forward strand.
AGGTCCACCTCCTGAAGAGCGACGTGCACGATTCTCCGGAGTACGGCGTGCAGCAACCGATCCGCGAGTTCGTCCGCGCCGCGGAGTGTCTGGGTGCCGCGTTCCTCGAGGGTGACCAGCAGCGGATCGACGCCCGGCAGGAGTCGCGCCGTGTCGACGCCGAATCCGATCACACGTTGCAACGCACCGCCGGCAGTCGCGGCGACGCCGGCCGCGAGGCGCAGCGGATCGGGGTCTTTCCTGCCGTCCATACTCGTAATCCAAGCCGGTCTACGCTGGGGATGCAGGGGTTCCCGGAATCTGAGTCACCCGCGGGGTGCGCCGGGGCCGTGCACGATACGTGGGGCGGGCTGTCCGGACGCCGGTCGAGGGGCCCAGTCGGCGAGTTCGGCGATCAACTCGGCGACCCGATCCGAGCAGTGCGCGGGATCCGGTGCCGGTCCCAACCCGAGTCCCTCGACCACCAGCACGTTCCCCTGGGTGAGTCCGTGTACCCCGAGCGACCACCCGAAATGGCGGTTCCAGGCCAGAACGGCCTTCCGGCCGCGGTAGTAGGGGATCTCGCAGGACAGCGTCACGACCGCGTCGAAAGCGGGGGTGCACCACCAGTCGACCGACAGGGCGCCCACCGTCGTCGCGACGGAACCGACGTACTCACCGACATTTGCCGAGCTGGTGGCCCGGACCTGGCTGATGCTCATACACAACCCACTCTCGATTTCGCAGAAACCCAGCGGAAGGAGCCGGACGGCAGGTTCACACTCGAGTCATTCGTCACGGACCGTCCAGAGGACGGGTTCAGGTCCGGAGGGGCCGGAGGTTCGCGACGAGGCTTCTACTCCATCGTCGGGCTGCGACGGGGCGCCCGGTAGCCACCCTGGGGTGGGGATACGCCACCCCGCTCCTTGCGGGGAAAACACAAAGGCCACGAACTCATGAGTTCGTGGCCTCGATGTCGCGATTCCGGAGAATCACTTGTGGTGGGCGAAGGGGGACTTGAACCCCCACGTCCCGAAGGACACTGGCACCTGAAGCCAGCGCGTCTGCCATTCCGCCACTCGCCCGAGCGACCCGGAAACATTAACACGAGGTCGCCAGAAATTACGATTCGTACAGGTCAGGACCCGAAAAGGCCACAAAAACACCCGTCCAGACAAAGACCGTTATCATGCAATGGCGTAGACCCGTGTCGTGGCCCGAGGCAATGACAGTACCGTGGGATACACGCACGGCAGTGCCGCGACACGGACATGTCCCGTCACAGCCACCGCGCACCGAGGACAGAAGGCCCGACAGCCAGGCACCGTGAGGAGGTTCCGATGGGGATAGTTCAACGTTTCGAGCGGAAGCTCCAGGGAGCCGTGGGTGACGCGTTCGCCCGGGTCTTCGGCGGCGGCGTGGTGCCACAGGAGGTGGAGGCCGCGCTTCAGCAGGAAGCCTCCGACCGAATCCAGCAGTTGGACGGTGGGCACCTGCTCGCGCCGAACAGCTATGTCATCGCCATCAACAACTCGGACCACGAAGAACTTGCCGCCGACAGAGACTTGACGGTCAAGGCCTTCGCCCGACACCTCGAAGACTTCATTCGCGACCAGGGCTGGCAGACGTATGGTCCCATTCATGTCGCGTTCGAACCGTCGCCTTCACTGCACACCGGGCAGTTCCGCACCCGGGGTTCGGTGGATCCGGATGCCGGCCGCCCAGGGGCGGCCACGCCGGGGCGACCCGAACCGCCAGGCGGTCCCGCACCGCGACCACAGGCACCGTTTGTACCCGTCACGTCGAATCCAGGAGCTGGCCCCATGACGCAGAACTCAGGCTACGACCCCAGCCGCGAACCAGCGGGCAACCGCAATCCCGATCCCCAGTACGCGCGCAACGGTCATGCCCATGCAGGTCAGGACCAGCGGTACCCGCAGGGCTACCAGAACGGTTACGACCGCGGCAGCTACCAGCAGGGCGGCTACGACCAGCAGCAGTACCCCGACGACCAGCGCGGCGGGTACCCCCAGGATGCGGCGTACGGCCAGGCGTACGACCAGGGCGCGCAGGCTCCCGGCTACGACCAGCCCGCGGACGCCGGCTACGACTACCAGCAGGGCGGCTACCAGCAGGGCTACGACCCGCAGGCGTACGACCAGCAGGCGGCTCCGGCCCGCTACCCGGACGGTTCCTACGCCGACGCCGGCTACCAGCAGCCGCAGGGCTACGACCAGGGTTACGACCGCGGCGGGTACCAGCAGGGCGGTTACGACCAGCAGGCGTACGACCAGCAGGGCTACGCCGACTACGACCAGGGCGGTTACGGCCAGCAGGCCTACGCGACCGACGGCCACACGTTCACGGCGACGCTGCAGCTCGAGGACGGCAGCGGACGCCACTTCCAGCTGCGTGAGGGCAACAACATCATCGGCCGCGGCCAGGAGGCACAGTTCCGCCTGCCCGACACCGGTGTGTCGCGCCGCCACATCGACATTCGCTGGGACGGACAGGTCGCGATGCTGTCCGACCTCGGCTCCACGAACGGAACCACCGTCAACGGTGCCCCCGTGCAGGATTGGCAGCTGGCCGACGGAGACATCATCCGGGCAGGTCATTCGGAGATCCTGGTCCGAATCCTCTGAGGCTCCACCGAATCAGGTCCCCCAGTAGACACCGCCGATACCCGATCCCGAACTCCCTCACCGAGACACAACCGAGACGGCTTCGATACTGGACCGACACCGCGTCGGAGCCCGTGTCGGACGTAACACGGTGGGGACTCCGTATCGTTGTGGGCTGTCCGTATCCTGATCGCAGGGTGCGGGTTGCCCCTATGATGCTGCCAGAAAAAGACGCTGGAACCTCGAACGTTCCGGCCACAGAAGGAGGTGGACTGCCGTGCAAGGTTTGATTCTGCAACTCACACGAGCAGGGTTCCTGCTCCTGCTGTGGCTGTTCGTCTGGACCGTTCTGCGGGCGTTGCGCGGCGACATCTACGCCGGCTCCGGCGTCCGTGTGCCGCCCCGATATTCACGCAGCGGCAATGTGCTGCCGTCGCTGGGAAAGACCAAGACGGCCAAGTATCTGGTGGTGACGCAGGGCGGCCTCGCCGGCACGCGCATCACCCTCGGCACCCAGCCCGTCCTCATCGGCCGGGCCGACGACTCCACCCTCGTTCTCACCGATGACTACGCCTCCACCCGCCATGCTCGGCTCTCCCCGCGAGGCGCCGACTGGTACGTCGAAGACCTCGGCTCGACCAACGGCACGTATCTGGATCGCGCCAAGGTCACCACATCTGTCCGCGTGCCGCTCGGTACCCCCGTACGGGTCGGCAAAACGGTAATCGAGTTGCGCCCGTGACCCTCGTACTCCGCTATGCCGCCCGCAGCGACCGTGGCCTTGTCCGTTCCAACAACGAAGATTCCGTGTACGCCGGGGCCCGCCTGCTGGCGCTCGCGGACGGCATGGGCGGGCACGCGGCCGGTGAGGTCGCGTCGCAGTTGATGATCGCGGCCCTCGCGCATCTCGACGACGACGAGCCCGGCGAAGACCTCCTCGGCAAGCTCGAGGCCGCCACCCGGGAGGGCAACGACTCCATCGCCGACCACGTCGAGGAGGACCCCGAACTCGACGGCATGGGCACCACGCTCACCGCAATCCTGTTCTCCGGCAACAAGCTCGGGCTCGTCCACATCGGTGACTCCCGCGCCTACCTGCTCCGCGACGACTCCCTCGCGCAGATCACCCGGGACGACACGTTCGTGCAGTCCCTCGTCGACGAGGGACGGATCACCGCCGAGCAGGCTCACACCCACCCGCAGCGGTCGCTCATCATGCGCGCCCTCACCGGCAACGAGATCGAGCCGACGCTGACGGTCCGCGAGGCGCGTGCGGGCGACCGCTACCTGCTGTGCTCCGACGGACTGTCGGACGTGGTCAGCGACGAGACCATCGAGAACACGATGCGGGAGGGCTCGCAGGACGAGTGCGCCGACCGGCTCATCGAACTCGCCCTACGCAGCGGCGGCCCGGACAACGTGACGGTCGTCGTCGCGGACGTCATCGACCTCGACTACGGACAGAGCCACCCCATCGTCGCCGGTGCCGCCTCCGCCGACGACGAAGAGGACACCCCGCCGCCCAACACGGCCGCGGGGCGTGCCGCCGCGATGCGTCCGCCGCGGGCCACCCCGAAGCGGGTCGTCCCGCAGGTCGAGGAACCGCCGACGAAGAAGAAGCGTCACCGCATGTGGTGGGCTGCATTCGCGCTCGGTCTGATCGTCGTGGTCGCCGTCGCTGCCTTCGTGGGGCGGGCTCTGGTCCGCAACAACTACTACGTCGGCGCCGACGGCGAACGCGTCACCGTGCTGCGCGGAGTCCCCGGCTCGGTGCTGGGTTACTCGCTGCAGGAAGCGAATCTCGTCGGCTGTGTCAGCGATGCCGGCGACCTGACGTTGATGTCGCCGACCGAATCGCCGAACGGGTGCACCATCCTCGAGGTCGACGACCTCCAGCCGTCCGCCCGCGAGCAGGTGCGTGCCGGGCTGCCCTCGGGCAAGCTCGACGACGTCCGCAACCAGATGACGCGGCTCGCCCAGAACGATCTGCTTCCGGTCTGCGAGTCGGAGTCGTCCACCACCACGACGACGACGCCGGCACCGACGCCGGCTCCCGTCCCGGAGACCACGCCGCCGCCCGCGCCTGCACCTGTTCCCCCGGCCGAGGTACCGCCCGCTCCGGGGCCGACCGCACCCCCGACTCCGACCGCCACCCCGGCGCCGACCGTGACCCAGGTTCCCGGTCAGAACTGCAGGACGGCTAGCTGATGTCGGTCGCAAGTGCATCACCGGGGGCGCAGTTTCCCAGTCCACCCGGCGGGTTCGCGCCAGCCCCCGTCCAGTCGACGCGTCGGGGCACCGAGCTGATCCTGATCGGTTTCGCGATCCTGATCACGACGATCTCGCTGGTGCTGGTCGAGGCCAGCCAGGAACAGAGCATCACCTGGGATCTCGCCAAGTACGCCGCCGCCTATTCGGCGCTGTTCCTGATCGCGCATCTCGCGGTGCGCCGGTTCGCTCCGTACGCCGACCCGCTGATCCTGCCGATCGTCGCGCTGCTCAACGGCCTCGGACTGGTGCTGATCCACCGACTCGACCTCGCCGACGCACAGTCCGCCGCCTACTTCGGGTTGCCCGTGCCGTCGCCGGACGCCAACCAGCAGGTGCTGTGGACGACGCTGGCCATCGCCGGTTTCGTGGCGGTGCTGGTGCTGCTCAAGGACTACCGCCTCCTGGCCCGCTACAGCTACACGCTGGGCCTCGCCGGACTGGTGTTCCTCGCCATCCCGGCGATCCTGCCGTCCAGCTTCTCCGAGGTGAACGGCGCGAAGATCTGGATCCGCCTCCCCGGCTTCAGCATTCAGCCCGGCGAGTTCGCGAAGATCCTTCTGATCATCTTCTTCGCGTCGGTGCTGGTCGCGAAGCGCGACCTGTTCACCACCGCAGGCAAGCACGTGTTCGGCATCGACCTCCCCCGCGCCCGCGACCTCGGACCCATCCTGCTCGCATGGATGGTGTCGGTGGGTGTGCTCGTGCTGGAGAAGGACCTCGGCACGTCGCTGCTGCTGTTCAGCACCGTGCTCGTGATGCTGTACATCGCCACCGAGCGCGTCGGATGGCTGCTGATCGGCGCCGGACTGCTCGGTATCGGCTTCTTCTTCGCCTACCAGCTGTTCGGCCACGTCCGGGTCCGCGTCAGCACCTGGCTCGACCCGCTGGCCGACTACAACAACACCGGCTACCAGATCTCGCAGTCGCTGTTCGGGCTCGCGACCGGTGGCGTCGCCGGAACGGGACTCGGCAGCGGACGGCCCGCCCAGGTGCCGTTCGCGAAGACCGACTTCATCGTCGCCACGATCGGTGAGGAGCTCGGTCTCATCGGTCTCGCCGCCGTCCTGATGCTGTTCCTGATCCTCGTCATCCGTGGTCTGCGCACCGCGCTGGCCGTCCGGGACAGCTTCGGCAAGCTGCTCGCGGCCGGTTTGTCGTTCACGATCGCGGTGCAGGTGTTCGTGGTGGTCGGCGGCGTCACCAAGCTGATCCCCCTCACCGGGCTGACCACGCCGTTCATGTCGTACGGTGGGTCGTCGCTGCTCGCCAACTATCTCCTCCTCGCGATCCTGATCAAGATCTCCGACGCCGCCCGTGAGCCGGCCGTCCCGAAGAAGAAGGGCCCCGCACCCATCGCCGACGCCCCGACCGAGATGGTGCCGCGCTCATGAACACACCTCTGCGTCGCGTCGCGATCGCCGTCATGGTGATGGTGGTCGCCCTCCTCGCCAACGCCACCTACGTCCAGGTCATCAAGGCGGACAACCTGCGGGCCGATCCGCGGAACTCGCGCGTGCTTCTCGACGAGTACTCGCGTCAGCGCGGCCAGATCTCGGCGGCCGGCCAGGTGCTCGCGGCGTCCGTCCCGACCGACGACCGCTACAAGTACCTGCGCACCTACCCGCCCAACCCGGCGGCACCGTCCAGCCCGCTGGCCAACGCACCGGTCACCGGGTTCTACTCGATGCAATACGGCAGCACCGGTCTCGAGCGGACCGAGGACCCGGTCCTCAACGGTTCCGACAACCGGCTGTTCGGACGACGCTTCTTCGACCTCGTGTCCGGGCGCGACCCCCGCGGCGGCAACGTGGTGACCACCATCAACCCGGTCATGCAGCAGGTTGCGTACGACGAGCTGACGGCGAAGGGCTACACCGGTTCGGTCGTGGCGATCGAGCCGAGCACCGGACGCATCCTCACGATGGTCAGCACCCCGAGCTACGACCCCAACTCGCTCGCCAGCCATGACGGCACCGAGACCACCGCGGCGTGGGAGGCCCTGAATGCCGACCCGGAGAAGCCGCTGATCAACCGTGCGGTGTCGCAGACGTACCCGCCCGGTTCCACGTTCAAGGTGGTGGTGACCGCCGCCGCGCTCGCCGCCGGAACCACCCCCGACACCCAGCTGACCGCGGCCCCGCAGATCACCCTTCCCGGCACCTCCACGACGCTCGAGAACTACAACGGCTCCACGTGTGGCGGTGCCCCCACCGCGTCGTTGCGTGAGGCGTTCGCGCGGTCGTGCAACACGGCGTTCGTCGAACTCGGAGTCAAGACCGGCACCGACGCCGTCAGCGACCAGTCCAGCGCGCTCGGCATCGGTGGGCAGATGCCCGGCGTCCCGTTCCCCGTCGCGGACAGCACGATCGGATCGATCCCCGACGACGCCGCACTCGGCCAGAGCAGCATCGGCCAGCGAGACGTCGCGCTCACTCCGCTGCAGAACGCGATGATCGCGGCTACCGTCGCCAACGGTGGCGTGCGGATGCAACCGCAGTTGGTATCCGAATTGCAGGGGCCGGACCTGTCCAACCTCGCGACCACCAACCCGGTCTCCGAAGGCCAGGCGATGTCGTCCCAGGTGGCGGCCACCCTGACCGACCTGATGATCGGTTCCGAGAACAACACCAGCGGCGAAGGCAAGATCCCGGGCGTCCAGATCGCGTCCAAGACGGGCACCGCCGAGCACGGGACCGACCCTCGGAACACCCCGCCCCACGCCTGGTACATCGGATTCGCACCCGCCCAGAACCCGACCGTCGCCATCGCGGTCATCGTCGAGGACGGCGGAGATCGTGCACTGGCCGCAACCGGCGGCTCGGTGGCTGCACCTATCGGCCGTGCCGTCATCGCAGCCGGACTACAAGGGGGCTGATTGTGGCACTGAACAACGGCGCGCTGATCGCCAATCGATACCGCCTGATCCGGCTCATCGCCACGGGCGGAATGGGACAGGTCTGGGAAGCGACGGACAACCGGCTCAATCGTCGTGTCGCGGTGAAGGTGCTGAAGTCCGAGTTCTCGTCCGACCCGGAGTTCGTCGAACGATTCCGCTTCGAGGCGCGCACCACCGCGCAGCTGAACCATTCCGGCATCGCCGGGATCTACGACTACGGCGAGGTCCGCGACGCCACCGGCGATTCCACCGCCTACCTGGTGATGGAACTCGTCAACGGTGAGCCGCTCAACGCCGTCCTCGCACGGGTGGGCCGTCTCGCGGTGCCGCACGCCCTGGACATGCTCGAGCAGACCGGCCGGGCGTTGCAGGTGGCGCACGACGCCGGTGTCGTGCACCGGGACGTGAAGCCGGGCAACATTCTGATCACCCCCACCGGCCAGGTGAAGATCACCGACTTCGGCATCGCGAAGGCCGTGGAGAACTCGCCGGTCACGCGTACCGGCATGGTGATGGGCACCGCGCAGTACATCGCCCCCGAGCAGGCGCTCGGGCAGGACGCGACCGCGGCGAGCGACGTGTACTCTCTCGGCATCGTCGGCTACGAGGCGCTGTCCGGACGTCGCCCGTTCGTCGGCGACGGCGCGATCACGGTCGCGATGAAGCACGTGCAGGAGGCACCGGCACCGTTGCCGAGCGACCTGCCGCCGAACATCCGCGAACTCATCGACATCACCATCGCGAAGGATCCGAGCACCCGCTACGCCAGTGGTGGAGAGTTCGCCGACGCGGTCGCGGCGGTCCGGGCAGGCAGGCGTCCCCCGCCGCCCGGCATGTCGGGTACCGGGGCGGCGCGGGTGCTGCCCCCGCCGATGACCGGCGCAACCCAGATGATGCCGCCCTCGCAGACCGCGTACGCGGGACCGGTCACGGGGCAGGTGCCGCCGGACGACTCGAACGGTGACGGCAAGAAGGGCGGGCTGACCAGCGGCCAGAAGGCCGTGGCCTGGGGTGCGGGTGGTCTGCTGGTGCTGGCGGCGATCATCGCGCTCGCGCTCGTCCTGTTCGACGGTGGTGACACGAAGGAACCGACGTCGCCGGCGATCACGTCGTCGCTGCGGACGATCACGACGACACCGCGGCCGACGACCACCACCACGACCGAGGAACCGACGACCACCACCGAGCCGCCGTATACGACGACCACCACCCAGCCGTTCACGACGACCACCACCCAGCCGACGACCACGACGACGACAGAGCCGACGACGACTACCACCACCACGACCACCACCGCACCCACGACGACGACCACGACGACCACGTCGGAGGAGTCAACTACTCCGACCCCACAAGGACTGCCATGACGACACCGCGCAACCTCTCCTCACGCTACGAGCTGGGTGAGATTCTCGGCTTCGGTGGCATGTCCGAGGTCCACCTCGCCCGCGACGTCCGGCTCAGCCGGGACGTCGCGATCAAGGTCCTGCGCGCCGACCTCGCCCGCGACCCCACGTTCTACCTCCGGTTCCGCCGGGAGGCGCAGAACGCCGCGGCGCTGAATCATCCGGCGATCGTGGCCGTCTACGACACCGGCGAGGCGGAAACCGACGCGGGACCGCTGCCGTACATCGTGATGGAGTACGTCGACGGTGACACGTTGCGGGACATCGTGCGCGGCGAGGGCCCGATGGCGCCCCGCCGCGCGATGGAGGTCATCTCTGACGTGTGCGCGGCGCTCGACTTCAGCCACCGCAACGGCATCGTCCACCGCGACGTGAAACCCGCCAACGTGATGATCAACCGGGCGGGCGCGGTGAAGGTGATGGACTTCGGCATCGCGCGAGCGATCTCCGACGCGTCCAGCCCCATGACGCAGACCGCTGCCGTCATCGGCACCGCCCAGTACCTGTCGCCCGAGCAGGCCCGCGGCGAGCAGGTCGACGCCCGCTCCGACGTGTACTCGCTCGGGTGCGTGCTGTTCGAGATCCTCACCGGAGAACCCCCCTTCAAGGGTGACTCCCCGGTCGCGGTCGCGTACCAGCACGTGCGGGAGGACCCACAGACCCCGTCCGTGGTCAACCCGGACATTCCGCGTGAGCTCGACTCGGTGATCCTCAAGGCGATGAGCAAGAACCCCGCCAACCGCTACCAGACCGCCGCGGACATGCGCAGCGACCTGGTCCGGGTACTCGGCGGGCAGCGCCCCAGCGCGCCGATGGTGATGAGCGACGAGGACCGCACCACGATCCTCGGTGCCGTCGACTCCGGCGCGGGGAACTACCGGCGCCCGCAGTCACCCACCCCGGCCACCGCGTCGAAGACGGACGGCGGCGAGCCCGACAAGAAGAAGAACCCGATGCGGGTGGCGTTGATGGCGCTGGGCGCCCTCATCGTCGTCGGCATCGTCGGCGCGTTCCTGTGGTCCGTGGGACCGGGTTCGAAGGCCGATCAGGTAACCATGCCGGACGTCACGAACCAGGCCGCGGACGACGCCGAGACGACACTGCAGAACCTCGGTTTCCGCGTCGCCCGGCAGCAGAAACCGGACGCCGTCGTGGCGACCGGCAACGTCATCACCACCCGGCCCGTCGGCGGGGTGCAGGTCGACGAGGGCAGCACGATCACCCTCGAGGTGTCGTCCGGACCCGAACAGGTGAAGGTCCCGCGGCTCGCCGGCCTCACCCAGCAGGAAGCGCAGCAGGAGCTGAACGCGGTGGGTCTGCGGCTCGACACCGCCGTCGCCCGCGCACCGTCCGACGTGTCCGACGTCGACAAGGTGATCGAGCAGAACCCGTCCTCCGGGGCGAGCATCTCCCTCGACTCCGAGGTCGCCGTCACGCTGGGCACCGGGCCGGAGCAGATCCGCATCCCCGACGTGACCGGCCAAAAGGTCGAGGTCGCGCAGGCCAACATCGAGGGTGCCGGATTCAAGGTGCAGATCCAGAACATCGATTCCGGTGTGCCGAAGGGCCAGGTCGTCTCCACCGACCCCGTCGGCGGCTCCACCGCAGCCAAGGGCGACACCATCCAGATCCGGGTGTCGAACGGCAACAATATCGAGATGCCGGACCTGACCGGCAAGACGGTGTCGCAGGCGCTCGCCGAGCTGCGCAGCGCCGGCTGGAGTGGGTCGTCGAGTTCGATCAATCAGACGCAGACGTCCACCCTGGACCCGGAGATGGTCGGCAAGATCATCAGCCAGGAACAGCCGCCGGGATCGGAGATCACCAAGAACGGTGTCGTCTCGGTCGGTGTCGGCGCGCTGGGCATCCCGCGGTAGGCGCCTCCGCCGCCTGTGCGCCTTTCTGGTTGCGGTAGCTACCACAAAGGCGCACGGGCGCTACGCGCCCAGCGCCTGCGCGACCTCGGTCTCGAGGGTGGCGACGAGGGATTCCTTCGGGGCTTCGCCGCAGACGGTGAGCCAATTTGCGAGCATGCGGTGCCCACCCTCGGTGAGCACGGACTCCGGGTGGAACTGGACGCCGTGGATCGGCAGTTCCCGGTGCCGCATCGCCATGACGATGCCGCTGTCGGTGTGGGCGGTGACCTCGAGTTCGTCCGGGATGGTGTCTTCCAGGACGGTCAGCGAGTGGTAGCGCGTGGCGGTGAACGGGTCGGGCAGACCCGCGAGAACACCCTCGCCGGTGTGGTGGACGACGCTGGTCTTGCCGTGCAGGAGTTCGGGTGCCCGGTCGACGGTCGCGCCGAACGCGGCCCCGATCGCCTGGTGCCCGAGGCACACCCCGAGAAGCGGTGTCTCGGCGGCGGCGCATGCCGTGACCAGGTCCATCGTCGCGCCTGCCCGCTGCGGTGTGCCGGGGCCGGGGCTCAGCAGAATGCCGTCGAACTCGGCCGCGGCCGCCGCGACGGCGTCGGGCCCGGTGAGGTTCGGATCGTCGTTGCGCCAGACCACGGCCCGTGTTCCCAGCTGTCCGAGGTACTGCACCAGGTTGAACACGAAGCTGTCGTAGTTGTCGACGACGAGAATCCTCATGGAAGCAGGGTATTCTGCCCGCCTCGTGCGCTGCACGGCCGGGGACCGTTCAGGTCAGTGCCCCGCGTAACCGGGCACGGTGAGTTGGCCGGACGCCGCCTCCGAATAGCCGAGGCCGAACCGCGACGCGTATTGCTTGAACACCCGGATTCCGGGTTCGTTCGCGAGCGCCGCCTCCAGTCGCGTGGGGTCCCCGATCGCCGACATCACGTACGGCGGGCTGTAGGTGCGGCCGTGCAGCAGCAGGGTGTTGCCGATGCAGCGCGGCGCCGACGTGTTCACGATCCGCTGGTCCTGCATGCTGATCGCCTCGGCGCCACCCACCCACAGCGCGTTCAGCACGCTCTGGACGTCCTGCTGGTGGACGACGAGATCGTCCGGGGACGCGTCGACGGGGTATTTGCCGTCCGCGTCGCGGGGGGCGTCGGTGAGTGTGACGGTGACGCCGGGACCGGTCATCGGTGTGAGTCCGGCATCCGTGGCGAGCGCCTTGGTGTCGGCGAGCGCCTGCGCGACACCGCTGTCGGACGCGGCGGCGTCCTGCTGCAGCGACTCGACCTGCGCCGCCAGCCGGTCGCGGGTCTCGGCCACCTGGTCGGTCTCGGACTGGGCGTTGCGCACGAGGTCGGACAGCCGGGTGGAATCGCCGGCGCGGATCTCGTTGCCGTGCGACACCTGACGGGTGGTGGCCACCAGCAGACCGGCCACGAGACACACCACCAGCACCGCGATCCGCCAGAAGATCGACCTGGTCACCGGTGTTTCCGTCCCCTCGTCCTCGCCGCGCGAATCGCGGCTACGTTAGCGTGTACACACGCAGGTATTTCCGAATCTACCTGCCCACATTCCCGTAGAGCCGCACGAACGAGGACGTCATGCCGAAGTCGAAGGTCCGAAAGAAGACCGATTACACGATCAACCCTGCGAGCCGCACCCCGGTGAAGGTGAAGGCCGGCCCCTCCAGCACCCTGTACGTCTCGGTGATGCTCGGGTTCATGCTGGTCGGGCTGGTGTGGCTGCTCGTCTACTACCTGGCCGCCGACCAGCTCGAGTGGATGAACAACCTCGGTGCCTACAACTTCCTCATCGGATTCGGCTTCATGGTGGTCGGTCTGATCATGACGATGCGCTGGCGTTGACGATCACAATTACACCGATGTCATTCATCCCCAATGTGGACAACCCCTGTGGATAGCCGCAGGTCGAGTGCTGATGTCTGCTGACGAGGCGCCGTTGGAGTGGTCGACGCCCCTCGGCGCGGTGATCGCGCTCGCTGCGGGCGGAGTCGCGTTGGGGGTCGCGGGACTTGCCGTGTCGACCGAGCCGGCGGGCCGTGTTCTCGTGTGCGTCGCCGCCCTCGGGCTGCTGCTGACCGCCGCGTCGGCGCTCCGGCAACGCCCCCGTCTCGCCGTCGACAAGGAGTGCGGCGGGATCGTGGTGAACCGGCTGAGAGGCCGCCACAGGTATGCCCGCTCGGAGATCGAACGCGCGCGACTCGTGCGCTACCCCCGGCTGGGCCGCCGGGTGCCGATGCTCGAGATCGACATCCGCACCGAGGACGGCACCGAACGCCTCCTGATCTTCGGCCGCTGGGATCTCGGCACCAATCCGGAGGACGTGTTCGACGCCCTCGCGGTGCATCGTCTGGTGGGCCGGGGTCAGTAGCCAAAGCTCGCGCGGAGCTGCAGGGTGCGGACCGCGATGACGGCCAGTGGCACCAGCACCACGACGCCGAGGCAGATCCAGCCGACGGTGATTGCCTTCTCCCGGTTGTTCCCGGCACCCAGCAGCTGGGGTCCGTAGAGAATTCCCGCGGTGGCCGCGGCTCCGGCGACCAGGCCGCCGAGATGCCCCCACAGTGAGATGCCGGGGATCGTGATGCTGATGATCACGTTGACAGCGATCACCGAGATCACCGGTGCGGGGCTGCGTCGCAGCCGCAGGAGGATGACGGCCTGAGCGCCCATCAGTCCGAAGACGGCGCCCGACGCCCCCGCGGTGACCGCGCCGAGCTGGAACAGCATCACTGCGGCGGAACCGCCGAGCAGGGACACGAAGTACACGCAGGCGTAGCGGGCACGGCCGAGGACCAGTTCGGTGTCGCGGCCGATAACCCACAGCGCGAACATGTTGACGGCCAGGTGAATGATGCCGAAGTGGAGGAATCCGCTGCCGAGCACGCGGACGATCTGCCCGTCCACGACAGCGGGTGGGAACAGCGCCCAGTCCGCGAAGAGCTTCGATCCCGCCTGGTTCTGCATGATGCTGCGGGACTGCGCCGCGGTGATCAGGAAAATGCCGACGTTCACGGCCATCAGGATGTACGTCACGAGCGGCACCGCACGCTGCGTGGTCACGGCGCCGGCGACGTTGCGGACCTGACGGACATCACGCTGCCCGGCGGCCACACAGTCGACACACTGGTAGCCGACGGCCGCTTCGCGCAGGCACTCGGGGCACGCGGGACGACCGCACCGATTGCACGACAGTGCGGTGGGACGATCGGGGTGGCGGACGCACCGCGGCTGGGGCGGAGTGCCCTCGTTCGCGGCACCGCCCCAGCCGGGGTTGGTCATGTGCTGCGGTTCCCTACGCGATGGTGACGCTGTTGATCACGACCGGCTCGAGCGGACGGTCCGCGCGATCCGTGGCAGTGGTCGAGATGGCGTCGACGACCTTCTTCGACTCCTCGTCGACGACCTCACCGAAGATGGTGTGGCGGCGGTTGAGGTGCGGCGTCGGGCCGGTGGTGATGAAGAACTGCGAACCGTTGGTTCCCGGGCCTGCATTCGCCATGGCCAGGATGTATGCGCGATCGAACTGCAGTTCCGGGTGGAACTCGTCGCCGAACTTGTAGCCCGGGCCACCGGCGCCGGTACCCGTGGGGTCGCCGCCCTGGATCATGAATCCGTCGATGACGCGGTGGAAGACGGCGCCGTCGTAGAACGGTCCGGAGTCGGTGCCACCGGCGTTGGCGGTGCTGTAGTCCTTCGAACCGTTGGCCAGGCCGACGAAGTTCTCGACGGTCTTGGGCGCGTGGTTGCCGAACAGCGCGATCTTGATGTCGCCGCGGTTGGTGTGCAGCGTTGCGGTTGCGGTCTGATGAGGTGAAGTCACACCACCATGTTGCCATTGTGGGGTTCCGTGTGGTTCCGCCGCGGTGACTCGAGTCCTTCGGATCGGTTCGTGCTCCCGGTTCTTGTGACAAAGTGGGGACATGACACGAGCGACGGAGTCCCTCACGAATCTGCTTCCGACCGAACGCGCCGAGACCCTGCAGGAGCAGGTGTCCGAACGAGTCGAGACCGCTCTGGCCCACGTCGAGGATTCGGCTTCCCGCGTCAAGGAATCCGAGGCTGTCGATCAGGCGCGGCGCTACGCAAGCTCGGCGGCACTCGCCACGGCTCGCGGCGCCGGCCAGCTCAGTCTGTTCCTCGGCCGTCAGGGTGCCTCGCTGGCCAAGAAGGGCTACGAACGCGCCCGGACCGTGCCGGTGAAGAAGGTCGCCCAGGATGTCGTTCGTCCCCTGACCTCGGCCGCGGCGCCGGTCGAGGAGAAGAAGTCGCGAAAGGGCCGTCGCATCGCGATCATCGTCCTCGTGGGTGCCTCTGTGGCCGGGGGGGCGGTGTTCTTCAAGAGCCGCCGCCGCGAGCAGCCGCGGGTCGCGTCCGCTCCCCCGAACCTGCGCGACCTCGACAGCACGAACACGCAGGAGCCCACGCCGCCCGCGGCGACGAAGCCCCTCACCGCAACCGACCCGTCACTCCCCGGCCAGTAGGGCGCGCGCTCGCTCGGTGTCGCCCGGCGCCAGCCGGGCGGCTGCAGGATCGGTCGGCACGGTCTCCGGCATCTGCGAATCCTTTCGTTTCACGGCTTGTACCAGGGGTATCCCGCAGGCAGATGCGCACCAGCGCGAGGATCCGTTCCGAGGAGCAGACATGACCGCCAGACGTATCGTCCACCGTATCGCCGCCGTCGCGTTTCCGATCGCCGCCACCGCGGCTGTGCTGACGGCCGGCCCTGCCGGCGCCGACCCGCCCCACCCGTTCGGCGGACCGGCTCTGACCATCGGATGCCCGAACCAGGGCAGCCTGATGTCGTTGACGGCGCTCACCGGACAGTCCGGGCCGGAGGCGTCGCCGCCCATCGCCGACGGCGACATCCGGTTCGAGTCACGCCCCGCCGCAGCACCGATTCCGGCAGCCGCGCAGGTCACCGTGGCCTGGGTCAACACCGACAGCGGACGGTCGGGGATCGTGAACCTCGGCGGTGTCTACCCCTTCCTGTCCGCGACGGTGAACACCGGCGTCGGGAACGTGGTGGCGACGGCGTTCGGATCGATCAACTTCGGCAGTAGCCCGATCTGCCAGGCGAACCCGGCCATCGGCACGTTCATTGCCTGAGTTCGGCCGCGTTGCAGCCGAACCGGCGCCGATAGTCGGCCGGTGCGACGCCGACCACCCGGTTGAAGTGGTGACGTAGAAGCGCACCGGACCCGAATCCGCTGCGTCTCGAGATCGCCTCGAGACCGAGGTCGGTGCCCTCGAGTAGTTGCCGTGCGTAGAGGACCCGCTGCGTCGTCAGCCACTTCACGGGGGTGGTGCCCGTCTCGGCCGCGAACTTGCGTGCGAAGGTGCGCGTCGACATGGACGAGCGCGCCGCGAGCTCGTCGACCGTGTGGGGCAGCTCGAGATTCTCGCTCATCCACGCCATCGTCTCGCTCAGACTGTCCGACGTGCACGCGACCACCGGCTGTTCGATGAACTGCCGCTGTCCCCCGTCGCGTTGCGGCGGCACGACCATCCTCCGGGCGATCGTATTGGCGACGGTGGAACCGAGCTCCCGGCGGACCACGTGCAGGCAGGCGTCGATGCCTGCCGCGGTGCCCGCACTGGTGACGAGGTTGCCCTCGTCGACGAACAGGACGTCGGGGTCGACGGTTGCCGTCGGGAACCGGGTGGCCAGTTCGTCGACGTACTCCCAGTGGGTGGTGCACTTGCGTCCGGCCAGCAGTCCCGCCTCGCCGAGCAGGAATACACCCGAGCACAGGCTGAGGACGATGGCACCGGCATTCGCGGCCGCACGCACCGCGTCGAGCGCCTCCACCGGGAAGCCGGACTGCGCCCCCGGCGGCGGGACGACGACGAGATCCGCGTCGCGCAGGAAGTCCAGCCCGAAGTCGGCGGAGAGTGTCAGTCCCGGTGTGATCGACGCGAGCGGTTCGCCGGGACGGATCCCGCAGATCCGGAAGTCGAACGGCGGAACCCCGTGTTCGGTGCGGTCGATTCCGAACACTTCACAGACCACCCCGAACTCGAACATCGAGACACGGTCGAGGAGGAGCGTCGCGACCTTGGAGATCATGACCCCAGTCTAATTGGCGACATCTTGTCGGACCATGTCGAAACGGCCAGTCATTCGCGGACCGGCCCACAGATCGACACGAGCGCACGCGCCAGCGTGGCCTGATGCAGCGGGTCGAGGCGTTGTTCGGCCGCCACCGCGACCGTGGCGTCGACGAGCGCGGGCACGCACCCCGGACCGGCGAGCACGGCCTCCTGTTCGCGCAGCTGCAGGAGTATGTCCGAGTTCCGGCGGTCGATCACCGGACGAACCTGTGTCAGGTCGGGCCGGACAGTCGGCGCCGCACCGGGCGCGACGCTCCACCAGGCGAAGAGGGCCCGCTGCACCTCCTTGTTGGCCTCGATCTGGTCCCGGAAGACCTGCTGCACCCGCGCCGCGCTCAGGCCCTCGTCGGCGGCCTGCGTGGCGACCGCATTCAGAACCTGCGCCTCGCGCGCGGGATCGTCGATCGGTGACGGGGTGCCCCACTTGGCCGCCGCCACCGCGTCGGCCGTGGCGAGGCGCAGCGAGACCGCCCGGGCGATCGGTTCCAGTGGTCGGGTCTGCGCACCCGCGGGCGCGGTACCGCCTGCCGTCAGTAGCCCGAGCATCACCGCGGCGACGGCCGCGCGGGCCGCGAGTGCTGGCCGGACCGTGGTCATGGTGCGAGTGTAGGGCCGGTCAGTCGTCCAGCCCGGCGACTCCGCGTTTCCAGTACCCGGTGAACAGCGAATCCATCCGGTCCCGGCTCCACGCGCGCAGAGGCTTGATGTCGGTCGCCTCGCCTGCCGCGAACAGGAAGGAGCGGCCGTCGGGCAGATCGAGCGACTGCACCGTCGACGCCACGGCGGACTCGCTGCCGTCGCGCACGAGCCACGTCACGTCCACGTTCTCGCGCACGGCCAGCGGGTAACCGTGCTCGACGTCGTCGTCGGTCTCGATCACGACGTGCGCCGAGACGTCGGCCGGGGATTCGTCGAGCCACCGCGCGACCGCCGGAAGCGCGGTGGAATCGACCGCGAAGACGTAGTGGTCGAAGTTGTGGGCGAATGCCTTCGCGCCGGGCGGTCCGGCGATGGTCACGTCGTCACCGATCGCGACCGTCCTTACCCAGGAGGACGCGAGCCCGCCCTCGTGCAGCACGAAGTCGAGGTCGAGTTCGCGGGCGTCGGCGTCGTAGCGGCGGACGGTGTATTTCCGCGTGGTCGGGAGCGGTCGCGGCCAGTCGAGCATCATCGCGTCGTTCACCACCGGGACGCGGCGGGTGCCGTCCGGATCGGGGAACACGAGCTTGACGTGATCGTCGGCCTGGTAGGTGTGGAATCCGTCGAGTCCGGGGCCCCCGAGCGTCAGACGCACCATGCGGGGTGTGACGTACTCGCGTGCACGGACCGTGACCGTGCGGACTCCGATCGGGTATCCGATGCGTGCGGTTCCCTCACCGGTCCGGTGGTGGGATGCGACGCGACCGCGCGGGTCGAGACGTTCACGGGCTCCGGGATCGAGGGCAGTCATGAAGTAAGGGTAACCTCACCCGGTTCTGGTCCGCACAGCAGCGTGCCCCGGACTCTTCCGAATCCGGGGCACGCTATTTCTGTATTTGTACTTGTGGAGCCTAGGAGATTCGAACTCCTGACATCTGCCTTGCAAAGGCAGCGCTCTACCAACTGAGCTAAGGCCCCGTTACCTCGTGCCACACCTCATTGCCGCGAAGCAACTTGGACAGTCCGATCGCCACCAGCACTCCGGCTCCCACAAACAGGAGGACCTTCATGCGAATGACCTTTCACCGGCACCAGGAGTGGGCCTAGGAGGACTTGAACCTCCGACCTCTTCGTTATCAGCGAAGCGCTCTAACCGCCTGAGCTATAGGCCCCTGAAGTCTGGAAACTCATCTCGCGCAGTTCCCTGAACCGAGTCGGAAGATTACCCCACCGGACCGGCAACTACCAAAACCGGTCCGGCGAGACGGTCTTTTCCCAGCTCAGCCCTCGTCGTTTTCCGCGTTCAGTCCCGGTCGGCGAGCGTCACTTCGACGCCCCCGACGAGGTCGGAACACAGGTTGTAGATGAAGGCGCCGATCGTCGCCAGTGCGGTGAACAACACCATGTTCGCGAGACCGATGACGGCGGCGTATCCGAAGACCTGCCCGGCCGTCACGAGCCCGTCAGAGCTCGACTCCGCGACGATATCGGTGAACGCGTTGTTCAGCCGGTCCCACACGCCCATCCCGTCCAGGACGACGTACAGCAGGCCGACGGCCACCATCCACACGAAGAACAGCGACACCGAAATGACGGACGAGATCTTCAGCGTCGACCACGGATCGATCTTGCGGACCTGCACCGTCGCCCGGAGAGCCTCGCCCTCCTCGACCCGCTGCGGGGCCACGGCGACCTTCGGCTGCTGACCCGCGGCCGCTGCCCCGGGCAACGGGTGCTTGGCCTCGGACAGGTCCGGCATGTCCTTGGGGAGCACGTCCCGGTTGATGTGCCGGGTGGGTCCGTCGATCGCGGACGCCTTCGCCTTCGCGGCCTCCCGCTGAGTCACGGCACCGGCGGCTGCACCGGACACCGCACCGACCGCTGCCGTGGCCGCGGTCGCGGTCGAGGACGGTGTGCGATCGGGCCCCTCCTTGGGCGCGGGCTGACCCTTCGCCGGCGCCGACGGGTTCTGTGCGGGCGCCTTCTGGGTGGGCACGGCCTGGGTGGGAGCACCCCCGTTCTGCGCGCCCTGGGGTCGCTGACCCTGCGCCTGGGGCTGCTGCGTCTTCTGCGTCGGCGCGGTCTGCGGTTTCTGGACGTCCTGACCGGCGGGAGCCTTCGCTGCCGCGGCACCCGCCGCAGCCGCTGTTGCCGAGCCGTTGGCCGGGTTCGGCTGCCCCTCCGGGCGCGACTGCTTGGCACCGGCCCCGCCCTGCACGGGACGCTTCAGGTTGGTCTGCGGCTCACGCTGCATTCCCCGCTGCCACGGCGGAGCCTGATTTCCCCGGATGGACTCGGTGGGAGCACCGCCCGCGGGAGCCCGGTTGCCGGACGCCTGCTGCGGCGGGCCCTGATGCCCGGGAGCCTGCTGATTCGGAGCGTGACCCTGCTGCGACGGCGGCACGGGCCTGCCCTGCGGGGTCTGCGTGCGCGGACCCTGATGCTGGGGCGTCGACGGCGACCGGGCCGGATCGGCCGGAGCCTGCCGATCCGGTCGCCCGTCGGGAGCACCACCCGGCCGGGCAGCCGGCCCCGCCTGAGCGGGGCCACGACCGGCTGACGCCTGCGGCCCCTGCGGCGCGGAACCCTGCTGCGGGTTCGGTCGCGCCGACCCGTTCTGGGGAGTGCGGGAGGCCTGCTGCTCGGGTGGCGCCTGATTGGCGGAACCCGGGTTCTGCCGGTCACTGCCTGGCTGGTTGGGAGTGCTCACTAGGACTCCTTAGCTCCTTTGCCGCTGCTCTCGGCGTTGTCGTCGGGTTCGTCCGGTTCGTCGGCATTGCGCGCGATCGCGAGCAGGGTGTCGCCTTCCCCGAGGTTCATCAAACGAACCCCCTTGGTCTGCCGACCGGCCTTGCGGACCTGCTTGGCGGCGGTGCGGATGACACCACCGCCCGACGTGATCGCGTAGAGCTCGTCGTCGTCGTTCACGATGAGCGCTCCGACCAGGGTGCCACGTTTCCGGTCGTACTGGATCGTGAGTACACCCTTTCCGCCGCGACCCTGGACCGGGTAGTCCTCCATGCCGGTGCGCTTCGAGTAGCCACCCGACGTCGCCACCAGCAGATAGGTGCCTTCACGCACCACGTTCAGCGACAGCAGTTCGTCGTCACCGTTGAATCGCATGCCCTGGACGCCGGACGTGGCGCGGCCCATCGGACGCAGCGCCTCGTCGGTGGCGGAGAAGCGGATCGACTGTCCCTGCGCGGAGACGAGCAGCAGGTCGTCGTCGGAGGAGCAGAGGACCGCGCCGACCAGTTCGTCCTCACCGCGCAGGTTGATGGCGACGATGCCGCCGCTGCGGTTCGAGTCGAAGTCGGTGAGCTTGGACTTCTTCACCAGACCGTTGCGGGTGGCGAGAACCAGGTAGGGGGCGTCCTCGTACGTCTTGATCTGGATGACGCTCTGGATGCGCTCGTCGGGCTGGAACGCGAGCAGATTGGCCACATGCTGCCCGCGGGCCGTGCGGCTCGCCTCCGGCAGCTCGTACGCCTTGGCCCGGTACACGCGGCCCTTCGTGGTGAAGAACAGCAGCCAGTCGTGCGTGGAGCTGACGAAGAAGTGCGAGACGATGTCGTCCTGCTTCAGCCCGGCGCCCTGCACGCCCTTGCCGCCGCGCTTCTGCGAGCGGTACAGGTCGGTCTTGGTGCGCTTGGCGTAGCCGGTCTCGGTGATCGTGACGACGACGTCCTCGCGGGCGATCAGATCCTCGTCGGCCACGTCGCCGTCGGCCGCGATGATGCGGGTCCGGCGGTCGTCGCCGTGCTTGTCGACGATCTCCTTGAGCTCGTCACGGACGATCCGGCGCTGACGCTCGGGCTTCTCGAGGATGTCCTTGAGGTCGGCGATCTCCCGCTCGATCTCGGCGAGTTCGTCGATGATCTTCTGACGCTCGAGGGCGGCGAGGCGACGCAGCTGCATCGCGAGGATCGCGTCGGCCTGGATCTCGTCGACGGTGAGGAGCTCGATCAGGCCTGCCCGCGCGATGTCGACGGTCTGCGACGCCCGGATCAGCGCGATGACCTCGTCGAGGGCGTCGAGCGCCTTCACCAGTCCGCGCAGGATGTGAGCGCGTTCCTCGGCCTTGCGGAGCAGGTACTCGGTGCGCCTGCGGATGACCTCGACCTGGTGGGCGACGTAGAGCCGGATCATCTGGTCGAGCCGCAGGGTGCGCGGCACGCCGTCGACGATGGACAGCATGTTGCAGCCGAAGCTGGTCTGCAGCTGGGTGTGCTTGTACAGGTTGTTGAGCACGACCTTCGCGACCGCGTCACGCTTGACGGTGACGACGATGCGCATACCCGCGCGGTCCGAGGACTCGTCGTGGATGTCGGAGATGCCGGCGATCTTCGCGTCGCGCACCTGCTCGGCGATCGACGTGATCAGGTTGTCCGGGTTCACCTGGTACGGCAGCTCGGTGATGACGATCGTGGTGCGCCCCTTGGCGTCCTCCTCGATCTCCACCACACCGCGCATGCGGACCGAACCTCGTCCGGTGGTGTAGGCGTCGTGGATGCCCTGGCCGCCGACGATCAGGCCGTGCGTCGGGAAGTCGGGTCCCTTGACGCGTTCCATGACCGCGGTGAGGGTGGACTCCTCGTCGGCTTCCCAGTTCTCGAGCGCCCAGTAGATGGCCTCGGCGACCTCCCGCAGGTTGTGCGGCGGGATGTTGGTGGCCATACCGACGGCGATGCCGCCGGAACCATTGATCAACAGGTTGGGGATACGGCTGGGGAGAACTGACGGTTCCTGTGTACGACCGTCGTAGTTCGGGGTGAAATCGACCGTCTCGTGGTCGATCTCACGCAGCATTTCCATGGCCAGCGGAGTGAGCCGGCACTCGGTGTATCGCATCGCGGCGGCGCCGTCGTTGCCGCGGGAACCGAAGTTGCCCTGGCCGTCGACGAGCGGGTACCGCAGCGACCACGGCTGGGCCATGCGGACGAGCGTGTCGTAGATCGAGGCGTCGCCGTGGGGGTGGTAGTTACCCATCGTCTCGGCGACCGGTCGCGCAGACTTCACATAACCGCGATCGGGCCGGTAACCGTTGTCGTACATCGCGTACAGAACGCGGCGGTGCACCGGCTTGAGGCCGTCTCGCACGTCGGGCAGCGCACGACCCACGATCACGCTCATCGCGTAATCGATGTAGCTGCTCTGCATCTCCTGCTGAATGTCGACGGGCTCGATGCGGTCGTGCCCCGGTCCCTCCGGCGGCAACGTTGTGTCAGTCATGAGCTCCTTCTTCTACTCGGCTTGACGTCTCCTCGCGGACTCGCGGTCCTGCACGACGTCGCGCAACCACCCGAGTCTATAGGTGCAGGTCAGCTGTGAGGGTGAAGGACTCGGGTGCGCTCATGAATCGGTGCCGCCGGAGTCGTCCGATCTACTGGAGTTCGAGCTCCCGGCCCTGGGTTTCGGCGGCGAGGGATTCGGCGGCGAGCATGTCGGCCTCGAGTTCGAGCTCGGCGGCGACGCGGTCGGGCGCCATCAGCAGGGCGGTGATCGGGATCGTGACCACGAGCATGCCCAGCACGAAGACGGGGAACAGGATCGAGAACACCTCGAGCCCGTCCGGGCGCGCCACGGCCAGGTCGACGGTTGCGCTCAGCCCGAACACGCCGGTGTAGTGCATGGCCACCAGTCCGGCGGCCACGACCACCGACGCCACGAGTCGCAGCGTGCGGGACTCGAGGGCCGAGATCGACCACATGATTCCGGCGCCGACGACCAGGCCGATCACGGCCGACGCTGCCGTCAGGAGGATGTCGGAGTCCACGGAACCCTGGATCTCGAGGGAGGCGACGATCGCGAGGTCCATTCCGGTGAAGCCGACGCCGAGGAGCACCGCACCGCCGGCGAGACGGCCGATCTCCACCGACGCGCTCGGCAGCCGGTGTTTCGTCGGCGGCGGGCTGATGATCAGCAACGCCACCGCGGCGGCCGCGACGGGCACCACGAACGAGACCGCGATCCACAGGACGTCGTAGCGCACCACGCTGCCGTAGACCTCGAACCCGACCATCGCGATGTAGTGCGGCAGCCAGGCGCCGATGCCGCCGATGGACAGCGCACCCCAGGCCAGCCAGAGGTACCGCTGCCTCGGGTTCGGCGCGGTCACCGCCTTGCGGGCGCTGGCGATCCCGACGAAGACGCCGATGAACGCCGTGACCGCGGCGAGGGCGACGATCCACGTGCCCATGGAGAAGTGCTGCAAGTCGTCCGACATGTTTCGAATCCTCAGTACGCGGCCGTGTGAAGCTTGGTCAGTGCGTATTCGGTGATCGCGACCAGAGCGCGTTTCGCCGATTCCCGGTCACGCGCGTCGATCGGGATGATCGGCACGTCCTCGGAGATCGCGAGGGCCGCGCGGATGTCCTCGATGGGGTAGCGCGGGGCGTCGTCGAATTCGTTGATCGCGACGAGGAACGGCAGTTGCCGGGCCTCGAAGAAGTCGACGGCCGCGAAACTCTCGTCCAGCCGGCGGGTGTCGATCAGGACGATCGCACCGATCGCACCGCGGATCAGGTCGTCCCACATGAACCAGAACCGGTGCTGACCGGGGGTACCGAACAGGTACAGCACCAGGTCGTCGGCCAGGCTGATGCGACCGAAGTCCATGGCGACGGTGGTCGTGCCCTTCTGCGGTGTCGCAGCCAGGTTGTCGACGCCGTCGCTGGCGTTGGTCACGAGCGCCTCGGTGCGCAGCGGGACGATCTCGGAGACAGCCCCCACCAGCGTGGTCTTACCGACGCCGAACCCGCCGGCGATCACGATCTTGGTCGAGGTCACCCGATTGCGGGGATCAGATTTCGCGAAGTCCACTGAGGACCCTTTCGATGAGTTCACGACGTTCGGAGTCGGTCGAGTCTTCCTTCAGGGTGGCCAGGATCTGCAGATGACCGGCCTCGACCAGGTCGGCGACCAGGACGCGTGCCACTCCGAGGGGTACGCCCACCCGGGCGGCGATCTCGGCGACCGAAGGCGACAGCTGACACAACGCGACGATCGCGGCGTTGACGTCGTCGAGTTCCCACTGCCGGTCCACCGACTGCGGCAGTGCCTGAATCAACGCTTCGAGCGCGAGCTCGACCGCAGGCCGGGTCCGGCCCGACGTCAGCGAGTACGGGCGCACGATGTTCGGGCCCGGCTGCTCCGAGTGGTGGTCGTTCATGGGCATGGGCTGGTCAGAGACCCTGCGGGGTGCGGGCCGTGGCCTGCACCGATGCGCCGACGCGGTCGACCAGGATCGCCATCTCGTAGCCGACCTGCCCGATGTCGCACTCGGCGTCCGTGAGGGTCGCGAGGTGCGAGCCGTCGCCGACGCTCATGAGCAGCAAATACCCGTGCTGCATTTCGACCACCGACTGCAGCACTCCGCCGCCTTCGAACAACCGGGACACACCGGCCGACAGGCTGGCCAACCCAGAGGTGACCGCGGCCAGCTGCTCGGCCCGGTCGATCGGGAGATGGGCGCTGGCTGCCATCAGGAGACCGTCCGCCGACACGAGCACGGCGTGGGAGACACCGGGCACGTCACTGGCGAAGTTCGACACCAACCAGTCGAGCGGTCGCGTGACGTCGGATCCATGAGCGGTGTTCATCGGTCTCCTTCAATGCTGTTACGTTCCGCGAGCCTCGTGGCCCTGCCGTTTCGGACGCCCTGCTGGTGACGACTGAGATTGGCGCGAATTGTCTCAGGGTCACGCACCCGGCGCAGTGTCCCCGTATTGTGCGCGCCTTCGACCGTGCCGGGAACCAGTCGGTCGCCGGGACGCCGCTTCGGCAGTCCGATCTCCGGGTCGACCTCGACGGGAGTCTCGCTGATCCGTTCGGCGGCGGACCATCCGGCGTCGCCGGCGGAATGCCAGACGCCGGGTGCGCCCTCGGCGCCGGTCGGATCGGTCAGCCAGTCGGACACCATGTCGGAGAAGATCGGGGTACCGCCGCCGGGCCGGGGTGTGGCCTCGGCCGACGGCGGGTCGATCCGCGACTGGAAGAACGACGCGGTCTTCGCCGAGTTGGTGCGGTAGCGGTGCCGGACCGGTGCCTGATCGTCGCCGTTCGACGACGTGGGCGCCGGCTGTTCCGCGGTCCGCGCCGCGATGCGGTTCTCGCTTCGTGGTGCGTGCGGTGCGTGCTGCGGCTGCGATTCCGCCGGTGCCGTCTCCGGGGTAGCCCCCTGCGGCCGCCGCACGGGCAGCTTCGGCATCGCCCCGGATCCGCGGACGTTGACGGTGTCCTGGGACTGCGCGGCCGGGGCACCGGCCGACGATCCCGCGCCGGCGGCGATGCCACTGGCACCGGGCTGACGTCGGGGCAGGCTCGTGCCCGACGCCGTCGTCACCGCGCCCGCAGGTGCCGGGCTCGGCGGGGGCGTGGACGGGGTGCGGGTCGGCAGTCCGTTTCGGGTTGCCGGCTTCTGCTGTCCGTTGTCCGTGCGCGGTGCCGGGGCCGCGGGTGCCGGAATGGCGGTGCGGACCGGCGCCGCGGGAATCCTCCGCTGCGGTCCGGTGTCCTGCCGGGCAGCCTGCGACACGATCAGCGCATTCGGGATGTGGATGCTCACGGTCACACCCGGGTTGCGGGCGGTGTCGAACGTCGACCGCAGGCGCACGGTCAGGCCGTGACGCTTCGCGAGGCGGCTCACGACGAACAGACCCATGTGGCGGGCGGTCTCGGGACCGACCTCACCACCCGACGCCAGACGCTCGTTGACGGCGCGCATGTCGTCGGCCGGGATACCGATACCGCGGTCCGCGATCTCGAGCAGCACCCCGCCGTCCACGGCGCGAGCGAAGCTGAACGTCACCGAAGTGTCGGGCGGCGAGGCGCGCAGCGAGTTGTCGACGAGTTCGGCGAGCAGGTGCACGACGTCCGTGACGACGGTGCCGCTGAGCGCGCCCTCGGGGGTCGCACCCATCTGCACACGCTGGTAGTCCTCGACCTCGGAGATCGCGGCACGCAGCACGTCGCCGAGCGGGATCGGCGCCGCCTGCGAACGACGCACGCGGGTGCCGGCCAGAATCAGCAGGTTCTCACCGTTCCGGCGCATACGCGCGGCCAGGTGGTCGAGCCGGAACAGGCTCTCGAGTCGCTTCGGATCTTTTTCCTCGAACTCGAGATTCTCGATCAGGCCGAGTTGCTGGTCGACGAGCGACTTGCTTCGGCGCGCGAGGGTTTCGAACATGTCGTTGATCTGCAGGCGCAGTTGCGCCTGCTCACCGGCGAGCTTGAGCGCCTGCCCGTGGATGTCGTCCACGGCGCGGGCGAGCTGGCCGATCTCCTCGGAGGAGTGCACGGCCACCGGCTCGAACGACAGTGCCCGCGGATCGTCACTGGCCTTGATCTGCTCGATCGCCTCCGGAAGGTCGCGGCGCGCAGCCTTCAGCGCGCCGTACCGCAGGCGGCGGATCGGACCGATCAGCGACCGCGACACGAGGAGCGCGAGGACGAGGGCGGCGAGCAGGGTTCCGAGGACGATCGCCGTGTCACGCAGCGCGGCGGACCGGGTCTCGGCCGCGCGGACCTGCACGGTGGACGCGATGTCGTTCGCCGCTTCGCTGGTCAGTTCCTGGTAGACGTCGCGGCTCGCGATGAGCGAGGAGCGCAGCTGCAGGATGGGCAGCATTCCGCCGCGCGCCGCGTCCGCCAGGCCCTGGTCGATGAGGGCGTTGCGGTCGTTGATGTTGTTTCGCAGCGTCTCGAGACGGGTATCACCCTTGGGGTAGTACCGGTCGAGGACGTCGAGGAGGCTCGATTCGGCGCCGGCGGCCGCGACGACGGCCGAGGTGGGAATGTCGCCCGTGCGGGCTTTCTCCCGTCCGTCGGGACCGGCGTAGACGTCCTTCACGATCACGAGGCCCATGGCCTGCTCGAACAGACGACGCTGCGCCTGCCACGCGTTGGTCAGCTGGTAGCCCTTGTCGACGACTTCGCTGTCCTCGATGGGACGGACGATGTCGTCCACTTCGCGGATGAAGTCCGCGGCGAACGCGCGCTGGCGTTCCGCGAGCAGGTCGGTGGCGACGCCCGGGGAATCCATCAGATTCAGGAGGGCGCGGCCGTCCGAGACGGTCTGGTTGATGGAACTCGCGACGGCGGGATCCAGCTCGGGGTTCCGGGCCTCCTCGGACACGTCGTTCATCAAGGATTCCGCGTCCTCGCGGTCCTGCTTGGTGAGGGTGCCCGAGGCGTAACCACTGGTCACGGTACCCATCGAGGCCTCGAGGGCCACGATGTCCGGGACGACGACGATCTGGTCGGCCGCCTCGGTGAAGTGGACGGCGTTACTCAGCTCGCCCTGCACACGGAGCCCGCCGAGCACCATGGCGACGGTGACGGGAACTGCGAGAACCGCGGTGACCTTCCACCGCAGGCCCCAACCCTCGATATCCCAGAACTTTGCCCGGGGCGGCGAATCGTCGCTCATCCCACGCTTCCTTTCCAACCACTCATAGCTTGTCGCTCTGTGCTCGTGACCGCGCCTGCGGCAGGACAGTCGTACCGGCCCGGACGACACGCGTCGACAGAGGAAAGTGATCGATCAGTTGCGCTGTGCGCAACGCTGCCCGACGCACCGATTTCCGAATGTAACGAGTTCATCACATCCCCATGGGGAACGTTCTTACCACAGAAATTCCCCGATCCTTACTTCCAAGTAACATGCGCACCACCGATCCCAGACGTTGCCGTCGCGGGGGGATCAGCGGACCAGGCTACACAGAATCGCGGTTCACAGTCGAGGACGGATTTCCGCGTCACCCGGTTCTGTAACCGGCCCAGACGGGTGCAGCCACCGGGGTCTTCCGACCGCCGGTGGCTGCACGATATCCGTAATCTCTTGTGCCGGATACCTAGACGTCGAGGAAGCGGACGTCCTTGGCGTTACGGGTGATGAAGCTACGCCGGGCCTCGACGTCCTCACCCATGAGAACGCTGAACAGCTCGTCGGCTGCGGCCGCGTCGTCGAGCGTCACCAGACGCAGAACGCGCACCGTCGGATCCATGGTGGTCTCCCACAGTTCCTTGGCGTTCATCTCGCCGAGACCCTTGTAACGCTGGATGCCGTCGTCCTTGTTGATCTTCTTGCCGGACTCGAGACCGGCCTTGACCAGGACGTCGCGCTCGCGGTCGGAGTACGCGAACTCCGGGTCGCTGCGCTGCCACTTCAGCTTGTACAGCGGGGGCTGTGCCAGGTAGACGTGACCGTGCTCGACGAGCGGGCGCATGAAGCGGAACAGCAGCGTGAGCAGCAGCGTTGCGATGTGCTGGCCGTCGACGTCGGCGTCGGCCATCAGCACGATCTTGTGGTACCGCAGCTTCGCGATGTCGAATTCGTCGTGGATGCCCGTGCCGAACGCGGTGATGATCGACTGGACTTCCGTGTTCTTCAGCACACGGTCGATGCGTGCCTTCTCGACGTTGATGATCTTTCCGCGCAGCGGCAGGATCGCCTGGTACATCGAGTCGCGGCCGGACTTGGCCGAGCCGCCTGCGGAGTCGCCCTCCACGATGTAGATCTCGGACTTGCTCGGATCGTTGGACCGGCAGTCGGCGAGCTTGCCCGGCAGACCGCCGAGGTCGGTGGCGCTCTTGCGGCGCACCAGTTCGCGGGCCTTGCGGGCGGCGACGCGGGCCTGCGCCGACGACACCGCTTTGTTCACGATGGTCTTCGCGTCGGCCGGGTTCGCCTCGAACCAGTGCGACAGGTGCTCGTTGCTCGCCTTCTGGACGAACGACCGGACCTCGGTGTTACCGAGCTTCGTCTTCGTCTGACCCTCGAACTGCGGTTCACCGACCTTCACGGAGATGATCGCCGCGAGGCCCTCACGGATGTCGTCACCGGTGAGCTTCGGGTCCTTCTCCTTGAGGAGCTTCTTGTCGAGCGCGTACTTGTTGACCGTCGCCGTCAGAGCGGAACGGAAGCCCTCTTCGTGGGTGCCGCCCTCGTGGGTGTTGATGGTGTTCGCGAACGTGTGGACCGACTCCGAGTAACCGGAGTTCCACTGCATCGCGATCTCGAGTTCGTGGCCGGTGCCCTTCGCGGTGAAACCGACGACGGAGTTGTGGATCGGCTGCTTCGTGCGGTTGATGTGCCGCACGTAGTCCTCGAGGCCGCCCGGGTAGTGGTAGACGCGGGTCTTCACCTTGTGCACGGCAGGCGCATCCGCCTCGGCGGACTCGTCCTCGGCGGTTTTCGGCGCGTCCGCGACCTGACTGACGACCTCTTCGGTGACCTCGGCGTCGCTGACGCGCTCGTCGGTGAGGGTGATCGTCAGGCCCTTGTTGAGGAAGGCCATCTCCTGGAGGCGGCGCGCGACCGTCTCGAAGCTGTAGACCGTGGTCTCGAAGATGTTCGGGTCGGCCCAGAACGTGACCGTGGTGCCCGTCTCCTTGGTGGCCTCGCCCTTGACGAGTTCACCCGGCTTCGAGTCGGTGTAGGTCTGGTTCCATTGGAAGCCGTCGCGCTTGATGTCGACGTCGAGCCGGGTGGACAGCGCGTTGACGACGGAGATACCGACACCGTGCAGACCGCCGGACACGGCGTAGGAGTCGGAGTCGAACTTGCCGCCGGCGTGGAGCTGGGTGAGGACGACCTCGACGGTGGGGACACCGGAGGCGTGCATCCCGACGGGGATGCCTCGACCGTCGTCGACGACCCGAACGCCACCGTCCTCGAGAAGGGTGATCTCGACCTTGCTGGCGTGGCCGGCCATGGCCTCGTCGACGGAGTTGTCGACGACTTCCCAGATCAAATGGTGGAGACCGCGTTCACCGGTGGAACCGATGTACATACCCGGTCGCTTACGAACGGCTTCGAGTCCCTCGAGGACGGTGATGGAAGAAGCGCCGTAGTCCTTGCTGGAGGTGCTTTTGTCTGACTTCTGGGCAGCCACGGGTGGGTAGCTCTCCTTCTCCGTCCAATGCCCGACGCAGGCGCCCACCGCCCTGGTCGGGCACGCGGGAGACGAGAATCGGGAATCTTGCCGCTAGTTACCTCGGCCATCTTACTGGTACGTCAGCGCCAGGAGCGTGCTATGACACCCCTGAGCGCCCCGTAGACGAATTTTCAGGGCGTCTCGGGAGTGAAAACCTAGGCCGAAGCGCTCTTGGACGGGCCGTCCGAGAGATCCGCCCACTGCCGGTCCTCGACGTCCAGCACGAACTCCGCGGCAAGTTGTGCGATGTCCTCGGCGTGGGAGATCGGCGACCAGTGCCCGGCGTCGACCTCTCGACGGCGCAGGTCGGGTGCCCATTTCTCGGTGTCCTCGTAGCCGACGGGCCGCACCGCCTTGTCGTTCTTGTTGAGGATCAGTTGGACGGGGACGTCGGTGTACCGCTCGCGCGGCCTCAGCAGACTCGTGCGGATGTTGGCGCGGTACAGCTTGAGACCGTTGACCATGTCGTCCGCCAGCGTCGGCGCCGGACGCACCAGCGCGGGATCGAGGCGGTCGAAGAACTTCAGGAACGCCGGCCAGTGCCGGGAGAACCAGAGCCGCAGCGGCAGCGTCGCCAGGCCCGGAATCTGGAACAGGACGGTGTAGCCGGACGCGACGGCCTGCGCGAGCGGCCCGCCGAAGCTGCGGTCCGAGATGCGGCGGCGCAGCCACTTGCCGAGGTGATCGAGGTTGGGGCCCGAGACCGAGGTGAACGACGCGATCCGCTCGCGGGCTCCCGGTTCGCAGACCGCCTCCCATGCCTCCACCGATCCCCAGTCGTGGGCCAGCACGTGCACCGGCCGGCCCGGGCTCACGGCATCGATCACCGCGAACAGGTCACCGGCCAGGGCGGGCAGCCGGTAGTCCTCGACCCGGGTGGGCACGGTGCTCCGGCCTGCGCCGCGGCTGTCGTAGCTGACCACCCGGAACCGCTCCGTCAGGAAGGGCACCACCCGGCTCCACAGGTCGTGGGTGTCGGGCCAGCCGTGCACGAGCACGATCGTCTCGCCGTCGGGGTTGCCCTTCTCGAACACGGCGAGTTCGACGGAACCGTTGGTGATCCGCCGGGCGGTACCGGATGTGGATGGAGTCATGGTGGGTCCTCTGGTCGTCGTGCGGGTTCGGGTTTGACGGTGGGAACTACAGATCGAGGACGAGACGGCCCCGGTCGGCGCGGGACACGCAGATCAGCATCTCGTTCTCCTGCTCGGCGTCGGTGAGCCGCGTCTCGCGGTGATCCGGGGTGCCGGAGAGCACCTTCACCCTGCAGGTGCCACAGAAGCCCTGCTGGCACGAATATCCCACTCCGGGCATCGTCTTCTTGATCACCATCAGTGCGGATTCGTCGGCGGGCACGGTGAGCACCTCACCCGTGCTGACGAGCTGCACTTCGAATTCGGTGCCGTCGAGCACCGGCGGCGCCCCGAACCGCTCGAAATGCAATGCGGTGGCCGGGCTTCCGGGAAACGCACGGCGCACGGACTCCAGCATCGGCGTCGGACCGCAGCAGTAGACGGCACCGCCCGGCGCGGCGCGCCCCAGCAACTCCTCGGCGGTCGGCAGTCCGAACTCGTCGTCGGGACGGATGAAAACCCGTGACCGGTCGAACGTTTCGATCTCGTCGAGGAACGGCATCGACTCCCGTGACCGGCCGGAGTACACGAACTGCCAGTCCATTCCGAGTTCGCGCGCCGCCCGGACCATCGCGAGGATCGGCGTGATGCCGATGCCGCCCGCGACGAAGAGCGCGCTCCCTTCGCCGACGAAGGGAAACCCGTTGCGGGGGCCGCGAACCGTCACCGGGGCACCCGGTTCGAGCGCGTGCATCTCGAGGGATCCGCCACCGCCGTCGGGGATCCGGCGAACGGCGACACTGTAGCCCGTGCGGTCCGCCGGGTCCCCGCACAGCGAGTACTGACGTCGCAGCCCGGACGGCAGGTGGAAATCGAGATGCGAACCCGGCTGCCACGCAGGGAGTTCCGCGCCGTCCTCGGCTTCGAACCGCAACTGGACGACGTTCTCGTCCCGTGCGACGACGTCACGCTGGGAGACAACCATTTTCATCGCCACGTCCGGGTTGTGACCGGCGACGCCCGGGTTGTACTCGTACGCGGTGAGAACACCGAGGTACTTGGCAGCGACGGCCTCGGTGATCCGCATCGCGCGGTCAGGGCGCGGTCGCCCCTTGATGTCCGGGGGAGCGTCGTAGCGGGGCAGTCCCTGCCCGGTGAGCACCTCCCGCACCTGCGACAGCTTCATCGCTCGGCCGCCTGAGCTGCCGGCGAGGACGCCAGGTACTTCACGGCCTGCGCCGTCGAACCCTCGTTGCTCGGGTGGTACGAACGCGTGAAGTACGTCGACATCCGCTTGCCGAGTTCCCGGGCCGTCGGGAGGGTGCCACGCTTGCCTGCCGCGAAGAAATCGGTCAGGTGCGGCTTGCGCCGGTGCGCCGACCACTGGGCGAGCTCCGGATCGTTGCGCATGAGGAAACGGGTGCCGCGCACCCACAGCCACACGATGACCGGGGTGACGATCACCTGGGTGCGGATCCGCCGGGACTCACGCTTGTCGAAGTACCGCATGACGTCGTAGGCCACGGAGCGGTGCTCCACCTCCTCGGCACCGTGCCAGCGCAGCAGGTCGAGCATCGTCGGATGCATGCCGGAGCGGTCGAGTCCCTCGGCATTGAGGACCCAGTCGCCGAGGAACGCGGTGATGTGCTCGATGGCGGCGATGACCGCCAGCCGCTCGATCAGGTAGTTCTTCTCCCGCAGACCGGTCAGCGGTCGCGGTCCGAGGATCTTGGAGAAGGTCCATTCCATCTGCTCGGTGAAGGGCGTCGGATCGAGACCCTTCTCCTTCAGGTGCGCCAGCACGCCGGTGTGGGCGTTTGCGTGCATCGCCTCCTGGCCGATGAACCCGACGACGTCGTCGCGGAGCCGCTCGTCCTCGATCAGCGGCAGTGCCTCTTTGAACGTCTCGACGAACCACTCCTCACCGGCGGGCAGCAGAAGGTGCAGGACGTTGAGGACGTGCGTGCCGAACGGGTCGCCCGGGATCCAGTGCATGGGGAGGTTCGACCAGTCGAACTCCACGTTCCTGGCCTGCAACAGGATGTGGTCCGGTTCGGGGATCGCGTTCCGGGGTGCAGTCGGGGCGGACATCTCATTACTCCTTCGTGCCGGCGGCTGCGCCACGACGAAGGCTTGTGGCACAGTTCACTCGAAAACTTGGAGTAACTGTAACACCGGGTAATAGACAAAACTAGGGACCGAACGTCCGCTCCGGCCTATCCGTAGGTGTCCCGAGGTCCGCGCCCCCGGATGTGCCGTTCGCCTTTTCGCCAGCTCGGGGCGGTCGGACCGGTGATCCGCAACGACTTCACGACGCCGTCGCCGACGGCCGCAGCAATCTTCGCGAGAATCTGCGACTGCATCATCCGAAGCTGCGTCGCCCAGGCCGTCGACTCCGCGGAGACGCTGAGAATCCCGTCCCGCAGCCCCGTCGGTTCGGCGTGCGCGGCGATGTCCTCACCGACCACCTGTACCCACCGACCGAGGACCGTCCCCTCCGACACCTTGGGCGACCAGCCGCGTTGTTTCGCGATCGCGTTGGTCAGCGCACCGAACGGCTGCGGGTCGCGGTCGTCCGGTCCGGGACCCGACCATCCGCGTCGACGCCGGGCGCGCAGGGCCCGGACACCCGTTCCGGATCGGCGGCCCTGCCCGACGGATTTTCCGCTGGCCTTCGCCGCGGCACGCGCCTCCTCCAGGGCACGGCGCGCGAGGTCGATTCCCTTCACCTCCGGTTCGGGGGCCGCAGCCGGTGCGGTGGGTTCGACGTCATCCGTCACGGCGGTCCTCCGTCTCTTCCACAATGTGCGATATTCGTCCTCGATCGGTGTCGCGGGCCTCCACACCGAATCGGACGGCGTCGAGTTCCTCCGGAACATCTTCCGGCACGGCCGCCGTGATCAGCACCTGTTCCGCATCCAACGCGACCTTGGCGAGTGCGCGCCGTCGACGACGGTCGAGTTCGGCGAACACGTCGTCGAGCATGAGGACGGGATCGCTGCCCTCCGAACGCAGCAGTGCGAATCCCGCCAACCGCAACGACAACGCGAACGACCACGACT
This sequence comes from Rhodococcus sp. IEGM 1351, assembly GCF_030056875.1. NCBI lineage: Bacteria > Bacillati > Actinomycetota > Actinomycetes > Mycobacteriales > Nocardiaceae > Rhodococcus > Rhodococcus sp. IEGM 1351. Next base: position 82,625 of record NZ_JASHKU010000010.1, read on the forward strand.
CACCGTGACTCGCGAATCCCTTCGCCGGGGTGTCGCCGAGCTGCAATTCGAGATCGTCACGATGCGGGCCGACGAGACACACACCCCGCTCGATCTCCTTGGAGCGCATCACAGAGAGCTCCTGGAGAAACCGCTCCTCGAGAAACGCGACATCGCCAGCCTCGGGCGCTCGAGCCGGTTCGGTGAACTCCGGCGGCAGCGAGGAGCCCAGACTCGAGCGGTAACGGACGCTCGCGGGCCTCGACTCCGGCGCCAGCGATTGGTACGACTCGGCCAGGTGCGGCGCGAGATCGTGGACGAGGTGAAGCCTTCCGGCGAGCAGCTGCGCGCCGTGTGCAGCGAGATGTCCGTCCCAGACCTCCAGCGTGGCAAGGGCACTCGCGCCGTCCTCGCTCGGCTGGCCGCCGCCGCGCGACACCCGTCGCAACGCGCCGCCTGCCGTCTTGAGCAGCGCCGACCGCTGCCGCAGCACCCGGTCGTAATCGGCGCGCACCGCCGCCATCCGCGGGATACGGGACGTGAGGAGCTCGTCGAGGTAGCGTCGCCGATCACCCGGATCGCCGCGGACCAGCGACAGATCCTCCGGCGCGAACAGCACCGTCTGCAGAATCCCGAGAATCTCCCGCGGCCGCCGGGTGGGCGACTGGTTGATCCGCGCCCGGTTGGACTTGCCCTCGTTCAACTCGAGATCGACGGTCAGTTCCCGGCCGGTGTTGACGACCGTGGCCCCGGCGAATGCCTGACCGGTGCCCGTCCTGATCAGCGGGGCGTCCGAGCTGACCCGATGAGACGAGAGGGTCGACAGGTAGCCGAGCGCCTCGAGCACGTTCGTCTTGCCGTGTCCGTTGGGTCCGACGAAGACGGTGCAGCCCGGACGCAGGGTGAGACCGAGGGCGTCCCAGGAACGGAAGTCTCTGAGCGAGAGTGCGCGAACGAACACCTACGTTCCAGAACCGGCTTCTGCCTCGCCTGCCGCCTTCTTCACGGCGTGACCACCGAACTGGTTGCGCAGCGCCGAGACGGCCTTCATCGCGGGGGAATCGTCCTGACGGGACGCGAACCGCGCGAACAACGCGGCCGAGATCACCGGTGCGGGCACCGCGTGGTCGATCGCCTCGAGCACCGTCCAGCGTCCCTCACCGGAATCGTCTGTGTAACCGGAGATCTCGGCGAAATCGGGATCCTCACCCAATGCCTTGACGAGCAGCTCCAGCAGCCACGACCGGACGACCGTGCCCTTGGTCCAGGCGCGCAGCACACCGTGGACGTCCGTGACGAGGTCTTCCGCCTCGAGCAGTTCGTAGCCCTCGGCGTACGCCTGCATCAGTCCGTATTCGATGCCGTTGTGGACCATCTTCGCGTAGTGGCCGGCGCCGACCGGGCCTGCGTGGACGAAGCCGTCCGCACGCTCACCCTCGGGACGGAGAGCGTCGAAGACCGGCAGCGCCCGCTCGACGTCCGCGTCCGATCCGCCGACCATCAGCCCGTAGCCGTTCTCGAGTCCCCACACCCCGCCGGACACACCGCAGTCGAGGTAGCCGATGCCGCGGGAACCCAGCAGCTCGCCGTGGATTTTGTCGTCGGTGTATCTCGAGTTGCCGCCGTCGATCACCAGGTCGCCGGTCTCGAGCACCGACGACAGTTCGGTCACCGTGTCCTGGGTGATCTTTCCCGCCGGAACCATCACCCAGACGACTCGCGGAGACTCGAGTCGCTGAGCGAGCTCCGCCAGCGATGCCACATCCGTGACCTCGGGGCGGGGGTCGTAGCCGACCACCTCGTGCCCGTGCGCGCGCAACCGCTCGCGCATGTTGAATCCCATCTTTCCGAGCCCGACCAACCCGATCTGCATCGTGATCTCCGTCCACTCGTGAGATTTCTTTCGGCAGTACTGGTTTCGCTTCCGCGAAATCGTCAGCCCGGGAGACGCACCGGCATCAGCAGGTACGTGTACGCGCTCTCCGGCGCCGCGAAGTTGCCGGAATCGTCGGGTTCGATCTCGTCCTCGGTGGCCGGACGCAGCACCGCGGGGCGGCTGGGGGTCGTGAAACCGAACAGCACCTGCTCGCTGTGCAGCGAAGACAGTCCGTCGATCAGGTAGCCGGGGTTGAAGGCGATGGTGAGCGGCTCACCCTGGAACACCGCGTTCAAGCCTTCCTCGGCGCGACCTGCGTCGTCGCCACCGGCGGAGAGGAGCAGCCCCTCGGTGGAGAACTGCAGTCGGACCTGCGCGCCGCGCTCGGCGACGAGGGCCACACGCTTGATCGCCTCGACGAGCGGAGCGATCTCGACGGTGGCCAGCGCGGTGTGCTCGGACGGCAGCAGCTGCCGGAACTTCGGGAACTCGGCGTCCAGCAGCCGGGTGGTGGTGCGGCGGCCGTCGTTGACGATGCCGAGGAGCCCGTCGTTGCCGACCGCGGATCCCGAACCGAGCGCCAGCTCGACCGGCGAAGTGGCATCTCCTGCAAGAGTTTTCGCCGACTCGGAGAGCGTCTTCGCGGGGATGAGGACGGCCGCGGTGGTGTCGGGGTTCGCCGGCGACCACTCGAGTTCGCGGACTGCGAGACGGAACCGGTCGGTGGCGGCGAGCACGATCGCGTTGCGTTCGATCTCGACCCGGATGCCGGTGAGCATCGGCAAGGTGTCGTCCTTGCCCGCCGCGACAGCCACCTGACTGATCGCTTCGGAGAAGACGTCGGCGGGAATCGAGCCGGTCTGCTGCGGCAACTGCGGAAGCTGGGGATAGTCCTCGACCGGCATGGTGGGCAGGGAGAACTTGGCGCTTCCGCACGTGATCAGCACGCGGGTGCCTTCGAGGGTCACGTCGACCGGCTTGTTGGGAAGCGACTTCGTGATGTCGGCGAGAAGCTTGCCGGAGACGAGGACCTGACCGGCGCTACCGACCTCGGCTGCCACCCTGACCTGGGCCGATACCTCGTAGTCGAATCCGGAAACCGTCAACCCTTGCTCGGTCGCGTCCAGGAGAACACCGCCGAGAACGGGGACAGGAGGCCGCGACGGCAGACTGCGAGCGACCCATGCCACTGAATCAGCGAATTCTTCCCGGGAGACACGAAACTTCAGGCTTCCAAGCTCCATCGCCGGGTTGTTCCTCTCGGTAGGCACGGTTGTTCGCCACGGTCGGCCCGTGACCACAGCACTGCAGTCTTTCACAGAGCGGCGATGCATAACCGTATGCCCTCGAGGACGAACTTGAAAGCGGAACGGTTGCGTACTCGAGTCTCCGCCAGAGGCCTGTGAACCGACGCTGTCCCCAACCCTGTTTTCAAAGAGGTTTTTAGAAGAATTAATGAGAAGTACTATTAGGTCCTGTGGAATCTGTGGACGAAGGTGTGTAGACGCTGGTCCGTCCGCGTCGCCGTATGGGGAATTCTCGAGGACAAACTCGAGGACCGATCCGGCACCCATGTGGACTACTCGAGGTTGTTCAAAGTTCTGCACGTTCTGTCCACAGAGATTCCACCTCATCCCCACACTTATCCACAGGTGTGCATGCTTTATCCCAGGTCCTGGCGTCGGCGTGTTGCACCGGCGTGTCGTGTCGGCGGGGATTCGCGCGAGCCTCGAGTAGACCCTCGAGCGGTACCTCGAGGACCCGCTCGAGCCAACCCTCGAGGACCGGCTCGAGGAGCCCCTCGAGTTGCCCGTGGGACGGTGTTTCCCCCGAAACGGCCTGTGCCCCCGGTAGGCGAGCTACCAGGGGCACAGGAGAGGGAGGTGTCGGTGACTACCTCTTGGAACGCTGCTTGATCCGGGCGGTCAGCTCCTGGACCTGGTCGTAGACCTTCCGACGCTCCGTCATCTCCTTGCGAATCTTCTTGTCCGCGTACATGACCGTGGTGTGGTCACGGCCGAACGTCTGCCCGATCTTCGGCAGGGACAGATCGGTGAGCTCACGGCACAGGTACATGGAGATCTGCCGGGCGGACGCCAGCGGACGCGCCTTGCCGGGGCCGCAGAGGTCGTCGATGGACATGTTGAAGTACTCCGCGGTGACCGCCATGATCGTCGCCGCATTGATCTCGAGACTCGACGAGTCCGGCATCAGGTCACGCAGCACCACCTCGGCGAGCGTGAGGTCCAGGGGTTGCCTGTTCAGGGACGCAAACGCCGTCACACGGATGAGGGCGCCCTCGAGTTCCCGGATGTTGCGTTCGATCCGGGAGGCGATCAACTCGAGGACGTCGTCGGGCACCTCGAGCCGGTCCATTCGGGCCTTCTTGCTGAGGATCGCGATGCGCGTCTCGAGTTCGGGCGGCTGAACGTCGGTGATCAGGCCCCATTCGAACCTGGTGCGCAGTCGTTCCTCGAGTGTTGCCAACTGCTTCGGCGGCCGGTCGGACGAGACGACGATCTGCTTGTTCGCGTTGTGCAGGGTGTTGAAGGTGTGGAAGAACTCCTCCTGGATACCTTCCTTGCCCTCGATGAACTGGATGTCGTCCACCAGCAGTACGTCGGTCTCGCGGTAGCGGCGCTTGAATGCCACCTTGCGGTCGTCGCGGAGGCTGTTGATGAAGTCGTTGGTGAACTCCTCCGTGGAGACGTATTTCACCCGCATCCCGGGAAACAGCCGCTGGGCGTAGTGGCCGGCGGCGTGCAGGAGGTGCGTCTTGCCGAGGCCGGACGCACCCCACACGAACAACGGGTTGTACGCGCGCGCCGGCGCCTCGGCGATGGCGACGGCCGCCGCGTGGGCGAACCGGTTGGACGAGCCGATCACGAACGTGTCGAACGTGTACTTCGCGTTGAGGCTGTTACCCCCGGTCGCCGACGGTGCCGGGCCCGAGGGCGGCTTCGTGAAGTACGACGGCCAGGATTCGTGGACGCTGGCGAGGGCCTCGCGGTCGTCGTCGACTTCCTCGAAGTCCGTCGTGTCCGAGTAGGGCTGATCCTCACCGGAGCCGAACCGGCGCCTGCGGAACGAACCGGAACTGGTGACGGAAGGCTCGAGGTGGCGAGGAGTGTGGATAGGTTCCGGCTCGGGCCGGTGGTCCCGGCTCGGAGGCTCGGATTCGGGTTCGTCGTCGACCGGGGCCGCGATACGCACACCGAGGCCTTCGACCTGCTCACCGAGATGCCGGCCGAGGGCGTGGAGGATCGGCTCACGGAGATCCCGCTCGATCGCCTCCTGCGCGAAGGGCGACGGTACGGACAGGAGCGCGAAGCCCTGTGCGAGCGTCAGCGGTTTGACGAGCGCCAACCACGCCTTCTGTCCCCTCGTCAACGGCGGCAGATCGCCGCCGGGCGAATCGGATGTGAGGTCTGCGACGACGTCGATCCAGATCCGTGCGAGCGCATTCGGATCGTCGTTCACGTGGTTCCTCCCCAGTGTGTTCGCGGACTCGGCGCCAGCGGTGCCGAGTCGAGTGTCGGTGCCGTCGTCGAGGTGGAATTGGGAGCTTCCCCGACCTGAGGATGGACCCCGTACGGACCTACGAATATGCCATCTGAACTGTGTTTCCACACAATTATCCACAGATGTGGACAAACCGCAGACGCCTCTCGTCGAGACGCCGTTGCATGGTGAGGAGTCCAGATTGAACGCACTGACCTGCGCTTATGCTTGCGAAACCTGGATGAGCGGGTTCGAGGACCCAGGAAGTGAAGGGTGTCAACAACCCTCGTGGTGATCTGAAGCGGCACACCATCTGTGCCCTGTGGATGAATTGCGGTGAATATGCAGATGAGAACGCTGAAGTCGAGAGCTGGGCACTCGATCAGGGTTCATCGGCGAGACCATGCATAGACGCTAACAACAGTGTCGGCAACCTCACAGCGGTTTGGCACATTGGAAGTTGGGGTGCAAGCATTTGTCGATCCTCGGCGTGTCGGTCAACCGATTCGCGGGGGAATCGCAGGTGAGCGAGTTTGACCTGACCGTGAGTGGTAAGTACTCTCGAACAGTCACCCTGTGGTGAGGTGGCGGTTTCGTGCTGGCTCGAGTCCAGTTTCGAAGTCGTTTCATCCCCACCTGTGGATGAACACCTGAGTTTTCGCCAATGTTAGATCCATGACGCCGGGAGGCGTCGATGAACTTCGAGGAGTGTTGACCGTGGCCAAGGGCAAGCGGACGTTCCAGCCGAACAACCGACGCCGCGCGCGCGTTCACGGCTTCCGTCTTCGTATGCGGACCCGTGCGGGTCGTGCAATCGTTTCGGCGCGTCGCCGTAAGGGCCGCGAATCTCTCACCGCCTGATCCCGACACTGGGTTCGGGAGCTCGGGGTGTTGCCTGAGCCGCACCGATTGCGTCGTCATTCAGATTTTTCGTTGACTGTGCGACGTGGTCGTCGGATGGGAAGACGCGACCTGGTTGTGCACGCATTCGACCGTGCGCAGGCAGATGAGCTGGTGAGTAGCGGCGGTCCGCGATTCGGACTGGTTGTGAGTAAGGCTGTCGGGCCGGCGGTGATTCGACATCGAGTCGCACGCCGGCTTCGTCATATCTGCATCGACCTCGTGGACGTGGTTCCACGCGGAACCGATGTGGTGATTCGGGCTCTTCCGGGAGCTGCGACTGCAAGTAGCCGGGACCTGGAGAAGCAACTCCGTGCAGGTCTCCTTCGATTGGACCTTCTTGCGCCTGTGAGTAACTCCGCATGAAAAGCGCACTCCACGAGTCGCGCGCCCACACGGCCGAGGCCACTTCCTCGGTCTCTTCCGCGTGGAAGTCGGTCCGTGCGTTACCGGCGCGCACTCTCATATTCTTCATCGAGCTCTACCGGACGTATGTGTCGCCCCTGAGGATGCCGACCTGCCGGTTCATGCCGACCTGTAGCGAGTACGCGGTGGAAGCCCTGCGTACCCACGGGGCGATCAAAGGCCTTTTCTTGACGGTGGTTCGGTTGGCGAAGTGTGCCCCCTGGCACCCTGGTGGGTGGGACCCGGTCCCTGCCCGTCACGACCGTCATGCGGGTGGCCGTTGCTGTCCGGCGAACGTGGACGAACAGAGGAGTACATAGAGCCGTGCTCGACTTCATTTACTATCCGGTGTCCGGGATCCTGTGGGTCTGGCACAAGATATTCGGTGCCATTCCCTTCCTCGGGCCGGACAGCGGTGTCACGTGGGCGCTCTCCGTGGTGTTCCTCGTGTTCACCCTGCGTGCCGTGCTGTACAAGCCGTTCGTCAAGCAGGTTCGCACGACGCGCCAGATGCAGGAACTTCAGCCGCAGATCAAGGCTCTGCAGAAGAAGTACTCGGGTGACCGCCAGCGTCAGGCCGTCGAGATGCAGAAGCTCCAGAAGGAGCACGGGTTCAACCCCATCATGGGCTGCCTGCCGGTTCTCGCGCAGGCTCCGGTCTTCATCGGCCTGTTTCACGTGCTTCGCTCGTTCAACCGCACCGGCACCGGCTTCGGGCAGCTCGGCATGTCGGTCGAGGCGAACGCGAACACGCCGAACTACTTCTTCAGCGTCGAGGACGTGCAGTCCTTCCTGAGTGCCCGACTGTTCGGTGCTCCCATCTCGGCCTGGATCACCATGCCGAAGGAGCAGCTCGATGCGTTCGCTGCCTACGGCCCGATCCCCACGGTGTTGAACATCGCGGTTGTCGCGGTTCCGCTGATGGTCATTGCCAGCATCGCGACCCACTTCAACTCGCGCGCCTCCGTCGCACGCCAGAGTCCCGAGGCCGCCGCCAACCCGCAGTCCGCGATCATGAACAAGCTCGCTCTGTGGGTTTTCCCACTCGGTGTGCTCGTCGGTGGCCCGTTCCTCCCCATCGCGATCCTCTTGTACTGGGTGAGTAACAACATCTGGACCTACGCGCAGCAGCACATCGTCTTCCGTCGTATCGACGAAGAAGAGGAAGAGAAGAAGCAAGCTGCCATCGCACGCCGGGCAGACAACGCTCCGAAGCCCGGTGCACGTCCGGATCTCACCAAGAAAAAGAAGAAGTCCGCGACCGCAACGGACGGCTCTTCCTCGGCGGACGAGCCGGAGATCGTCGAGGGTGTCGTCGAAGACAGCGCCTCCGATCAGGTGAGTGGTGATGGTTCGGCGACGGGTACGTCGAAGCCGAAGCCCGGTGCCCGCCCCCAGTCCAACCGCGGAAAGTCCCCCAAGCGCAAGCGGCGCTGATTCAGAAAAGAGAACGAGCATGGCTAGTGAGCCTGACATCGCAGTGGACGGAGATGAGACAGACGTGACTGCAACGACGCAGAACCCGGACACCGAGGTGGATTCCGATTCTGACGACTACCTGATCGAGGAAGGGGAAATCGCCGGCGATTACCTGGAGCAGCTGCTCGACGTACTCGACTTCGACGGCGATATCGACCTGGACGTCGAGGGCGACCGTGCTGTTGTCAGCATCGACGGTGGAGACGATCTCACCAAGTTGGTCGGACGCAAGGGTGAGGTGCTCGACGCACTCCAGGAATTGACTCGCCTCGCCGTGCAGCAGGCGACGGGCGAGCGTAGTCGCCTGATGCTCGACATCGCCGGGTGGCGTGCCGGCCGTCGCACCGAATTGACCGAGCTGGGTTCCTCGGCTGCTCGCCGCGTACTCGAGAGCGGCGAACGCGAGGAGCTCGCTCCGATGACGCCGTTCGAGCGCAAGATCGTTCACGACGCAGTCGCGAAGGTCGATGGCGTTTCCAGCGAGAGCGAAGGCGCCGAGCCTTCACGTCGCGTGGTCGTCATCAAGGACTGATCCACACAAGCATCACCAAGGCGGGGCTCCCGGATTCATCTCCGGGAGCCCCGCCTCTTCTCTATCCGTATGTCGCTACCCGTCACTGTGGATTCGTTTCGTTTCACGTGAAACACGCACCCCTCCCCTCCCCCACCGAGGGGCGGGTGTCCGCAGCGAGATTCGGATGCCTCCTCCGCTCACTGCGCTGTCTCAGGGCTTCGTGGACAGTGTGTTGTCGACGAAGACGCGGACCGTGCCCGCTCGATCTCGGAGAGAGTTTGATGTTCGCGCACGCCCGCCGGTGGTCGGCGACCAGGGTATGCGGCGGGTGTTCGCGGCCGCAACGACGCTGCGAGTTCAATGCCCGGGGTACATCGCCGAGCGCCTTGATGAGGGGCCACCAGTCCGCCAACAGGTCCACCGCTCCGCGGGCACCAGCACCGCACACAACCCAGTGCGGGCATCCACAGTTCATGGTCAAGACTGGGAGCTTCGTTGTCGTTCGGATTTGGCCCTGGTTGATCGGGCGGGTGATCGGCGGGAACCGGAAATCACACTGACGATCCCCAGCGAGGGAGGTGGCGCATGAGGAAGGATTCGGCGGCAGGAAGATCGGGCACGGTTCGGCGACGTGGATGCTGAGGATCCGGAGTGGTATGGTCCCAGCCGATCCGTTCGGCCATCACGGTTGCCGGAATCTCGAGATCTCAGTGCGCCCTCGGCGGCTCACGCCGAGCAGACGGGTTCGCGGGGAAATCCCCATCGCTCATCCGATCGCCCTGATAGGCAACTGCTCGAGCCGGGATCGATGGGCAGGGGTCAAAATTGGCAAGCCGTACCCCGCTCAGTTTCAGGGGCCGCCCAAAACGTGAATCCGTCGGCGACTAGTGGGCCAACCGATCGACCAATTCCTCCTGCACCGTGCCGCCGGCGAGTGCCGAGATCGTGGAGACGAGTACTGGATCCATCGAAGCTCTGCTTCGCTCATCCGCCGATGGTCACCGGACACGATCCGAAAGTTCGCGAAGTCCTGAGCCAAACGATTCACGGTGCGCTGACTCGACGCGGTGAGTTTCGCCGCTTCTCGAAGTCCACCTCATTGAAGCGACCGAACCAGTGCCGTCGACGGGTGGAGTGAGTGAGGACCGAGGACGAACGACAAATCCGGAATCTGATCGACCGTTGGGCCGAGGCTGTGCACAGCGGCGACATGGCTGGGTGCTCGCGGACCATTCCGACGACATCGTGATGTTCGATGTGCCACCGCCATATGAGGGTGCTCGCGGAATCGATGCGTATCGCGAGACGTGGCCGCCGTTCGAATGGCAGTCGAAGGGTGCCCGCTTCGAGATGGTGGCCTTGGATGTGACAGCCGGCGAGGACGTCGCCTTCGCCCATGCACTCCTCCGCTGCGGTATGGAAGCGGAGCTCGCCGACAATCCGGAGAACCGGCTCCGCCTCACAGTGGGGTTGCGGAAGGAAAACGGGCGTTGGCTCGTCGCTCACGAACACCACTCCTTTCCGGACACCACTGTCTGACGCGTGGCGGATAGGGGGTCCGGGACCGTCGTTCTCACACTTTTTCGAAGGAATTTAGGTTGTAGTTTCACCCACCCAACCACACCCGGAAGTTTCGTCACTGTGATGATTGAGAAACAGGGATTCGTTGGGGTGGAGTTGCCGAGAGGTAGCGTCGAGGAGGCGTGGACGGCTGCCCCAAGTTGGAGAGGCCCGACTCGATTGTCGTTCACCGAACCCCGCGTGCGTCCGCTTGGGAAGGTCGCGGGGTGACGCGCGAACTTGGCCAGTGACCGCCGTCTGTTCCACGTGAAACACGAGTCGTGAAACACGAGTCGGTTGTTCCACGTGAAACCGCCGCTCGGGGCTCGGTCTGGTTGTGTCGCCGCCGTGGACGGGGTCGTCTGTTCCACGTGAAACATGAGCGCCGCGATCTGCAGTCCCAAATCTGCGTAACTCTCTGACGGCGTTGGGCGCGACATCGACCGTCCGAGAGGGTTCGCCGTCGAAGGGACGGCCGGATTCGCGGGATCGCCAGGATTCATCACCGAGAGACGACCGAACCCCTCCCCTCCCCCACCGGAAGGGGTGCGGCCCAACACTGCTCCGGCGTTGCGCGTTCGAGTTAAGGGACATAGTCGCGAGAGAGGGCGGATAATGAAGAAGCTGTGTTTGTTGATTTCGCGATATTCGCGGGAGGATGTTTCACGTGGAACCGAATGGTGGAGAGCCGGCCGAATGGGACGAACAAGCGGCGGCACGCCAGGTGTTCGGTGGACGATTCGATATTGCGGAGCGCTACTACAAGTCGTTGGCGACCGACGGTGTCGAGCGGGGGTTGATCGGACCTCGTGAGGTTCCGCGGCTCTGGGAACGTCACCTCCTCAACTGTGCCGTCGTTGGTGAACTGATCGCCGAGGGTGAGTCCGTCGTCGATGTCGGAAGCGGTGCCGGGTTGCCCGGTATCCCCCTCGCGATTGCCCGTCCCGATCTCCGCATCACGTTGGTGGAGCCGTTGCTGCGGCGGTCGGTGTACCTCGCCGAGTTCGTCGAGTCGAACGGCCTGGACGTGCTCGTGGTCCGGGGCCGCGCCGAGGAGTCGGGTGTGGTGAAGGAAGCCGGTGGCGCAGACGTTGTGACTTCGCGAGCGGTGGCACCGTTGGAGAAGTTGGCCAAGTGGTCGCTGCCGCTTATCCACGAGCATGGGAGAATGCTCGCATTGAAAGGTTCGAGCGCCGCCGAAGAGATTTCCCGTGATCGCGCTTCCCTGACTCGGTTGGGTGCTGGCAAGCTGGATATCGTGGAATGCGGAGTGGGCCTGCTTCCTGTCCCCACCGTTGTCGTTCGGGCAGAACGTGTACCGAAACGCCGTCAGCGTCGATGACGATGGGCACGGTGACTAGGGAGTGAGTATGTCGAGTAACGAGCGATTCCCAATCGAAGGAGTAGTCAATGTCGGGTGGGCCTGAATCCGCCGTTTCACGTGAAACAGTTTCACGTGAAACCGACCATCAATCCGACCAGGCGACGAGCTCCGGGAACGGAGACGACGGATTCACGGCCCCCTACAACGGAATCTCCGTCGAGGAGACTCCGATCGGTGCGGCAGCGCACCGCGCAAGCCAGGTGCTGCACCCCCATTCGGTGACCCTGCCGAAGCCGCCCGAACGGCGGATCCTCACGATCGCCAACCAGAAGGGCGGCGTCGGCAAGACGACGAGTGCCGTCAACCTCGCATCTGCCCTCGCGGTTCAGGGACTCACCGTTCTGGTGATCGACCTCGACCCGCAGGGCAACGCCAGCACTGCGTTGGGCGTCGCTCACCACTCCGGTGTGCCGTCCAGTTATGAGCTTCTCCTAGGTGAGGTGACGGCCGCGGAAGCAATCCAGAAGAGCCCGCACAATGACCGGCTTTTCTGCATTCCTGCCACGATCGACCTCGCCGGTGCCGAGATCGAATTGGTGTCCATGGTCGCCCGCGAGGGGCGGCTGAAGGGCGCACTGTCGGAGAAGGCTCTCGGCGAGGTGGATGCCGACTTCATCCTGATCGACTGCCCGCCCTCGCTCGGACTGCTCACGGTGAACGCGATGGTCGCGGCCAAGGAAGTCCTGATTCCGATTCAGTGCGAGTACTACGCCCTCGAGGGTGTGGGACAGCTGCTGCGGAATATCGAACTGGTGCAGGCGCACCTCAACCCGGACCTCCACGTGTCGACGGTCCTTCTCACGATGTACGACGGGCGCACCAAGTTGGCGGACCAGGTGGCCGAAGAAGTGCGCACCCACTTCGGCGATGCGGTCCTGCGCGCCGTCATTCCCCGCAGCGTGAAGGTGTCCGAAGCTCCCGGGTACGGCATGACCGTGCTCGATTACGACCCCGGTTCGCGGGGCGCCATGAGTTACCTCGACGCGGGACGTGAACTCGCAGCACGCACCGCACACATCACGAAGCAGGAGCAGCGATGAGTCAGACGCGTAAGGGTGGACTTGGCCGTGGACTGGCTGCACTCATTCCTACGGGACCGACCACGACGGGACCGGGGCTGGGCAACGCCGCCGCTGACGTCGTGATCGGGGCGGACCGGCGCAGCGTACTGACCGCTCCCGCACCGAACTCGTCGGACGCTGCGACCGACAAGAAGACTGCTCCCACGTCCACGGGAAACAACGGAGACAGCAACGGCGCCGACGGCGTGTCCGGGAACGGTGCTCAACCCCTCCCCTCCCCCACCGGAGCGGTGTACCGGGAGATCGCTCCCGACCTGATCGAGCGGAACCCCAAGCAGCCGCGGCAGGTGTTCGACGACGACGCTCTCTCCGAACTCGTCCACTCGATCCGCGAGTTCGGGCTGATGCAGCCGATCGTGGTGCGTCCACTCGACGACGGCAAGTTCCAGCTCGTCATGGGCGAGCGTCGGTGGCGTGCCAGCCAGGAGGCCGAGCTGGAGACGATCCCGGCGATCGTCCGCGAGACCGGCGACGACGCAATGCTCCGCGACGCGCTCCTGGAAAACATCCACCGCGTGCAGCTGAACCCGCTCGAAGAGGCGGCGGCGTATCAGCAGTTGCTCGAAGAGTTCGAGGTGACCCACGAGGAACTGGCGGCGAAGATCGGCCGCTCGCGTCCCGTCGTGACGAACATGATCCGACTGCTGAAGTTGCCGATCCCCGTGCAACGACGCGTCGCGGCGGGCGTGCTGTCCGCCGGTCACGCTCGCGCCCTGCTGTCACTCGAGGCAGGCGCCGACGCGCAAGAAGTGATGGCGGCCCGCATCGTCGCGGAGGGCATGTCTGTTCGCGCGACGGAGGAAGCGGTGACGCTCGCCAACCGCAGCGACGACCAGGCGGCCCAGCCCGCCCAGCGCCGTAAGCCGATCCAGATGCCGGGACTGCAGGACGTCGCCGAGCGGTTGTCGGATTCATTCGACACGAGGGTCACGGTCAGCCTCGGCAAGCGCAAGGGCAAGATTGTGGTCGAGTTCGGTTCGGTGGACGATCTTCAGAGGATCGTTGGGATGATGGAGGCACAGAAGGCCGATTCATGAGCGCCTGACAGAGGTAGAAGTACCCGCGGATGATCCGTCACTGTGACAGTGGCCGCTGACGGACCGGGTCCAGCAGAACTATCGGGGGCGAAAAACGTTGAATACCAGAGGATGTCGAATGATCTGCGGTAGTGACATATGGAGGCTGAGCTAGCCAGTGTCGACTCACGTCACATCGCTCACTCTCGACGGCTTGGACAAGCTCTCCGCCCACGCTCGTCGCTGTGTCTTCTGGGAAATGGATCCGGCGGCCATCCACAGTTCGCGCGGGTTCTGCGACCAGGAGTTCGAGAAGGAAGCATGGCTCTCCATGGTCATGCTCGAATGGGGATCGTGCGGTCAGGTTGCCGTCATGGACGGTAAGCCGGTCGGCAGCGCCCTCTACGCTCCCCCACGGACCGTGCCGCGCGCGCAGCTACTCCCGACCGCTCCGGTCGGTGCCGACGCCGTCCTCCTCACGAGCCTCCGGCTCGAGCCTGCCGGCGAAGAACAGAATCTGGGAACCACGTTGATCCAAGCCGTGGTGGCCGATCTGGTGCGCCGCGGTGTTCGTGCCCTCGAGGCGTTCGGTATCCGTAATACCGACGGAACCGGGCCGATCGACACACACGGGATGGCGTCAGCCACCGCGGCCCGCGAGTGCTCCCCCGAGGAGTGCATGATCCCGGCCGATTTCCTCGAGGACAACGGCTTCGAAATCGTCGCGCCCCATCACCGGTTCCCGCGTCTGCGGCTCGAGCTGAACCGGGATCACGGATGGAAGGAAGACGTGGAGGCTGCCCTGGAGCGTCTGATCCACACCGCGTCGGTGAGCATGGTCGACATCGGGGAGCGCACACCCGTCGGTGCGCACTGAGCGCTCGGGAACGAGAAGTCAGGAACGTTCGGAAGAAGACAGCTCTTCGGCGAGCAACTCGGCGAACGTGAACGTTCCGGTCGGCTGATCGTCCTGTCCGAGCAGGTACAGACGCTTCACGGAGATGAGGATCGCTTCGGCGATGGCGTCGCGCGCCCGCGGGTTGGAGAGCACCGCGGCATCGAGGTCGTTGGTGAGGTACCCGAGGTCGATCTGCACGGTCGGCATGTTCGTCAGACGCAGCAGGTCCCAGGTGCGGCCGTGGGTCCGGCAGTCCTGCAAAGGCGTGCGGGCCACGATCTCCCGCTGGATGAATCCGGTGAGAACCTGACCGATCATCGACGTCGAACCGTGCGAGTTGCCGAAGTGGAAGCTCGCGACACCATTGGCGGACGGGCTGGTGTTGCCATCGCAGCGCAACGAGATCATCAGGTCGGCGTCGAAGGCGTTCGACGTGGATGCGCGTTCGATGTCTGTGGGGTTCGCGTGGTGCGGGCGGGACAGGAACGTTTCCATCCCCGTCGCGGCCATGCGGCCCTCGAGGCGGCTGGCGAGGTCCCACAGGATGTCGGACTCCGAGATCGTGCCGTACGCGGACCGCACGATGGTGCCGTAGGTGTCGCCGCCGAGGCCCGGATCGATGACGATCCGCTTGCCGCTCAGCTGTGGTCCGGAGCTGCGAACCATTTCTTCTTCGCTCATCGCATGCGGTGAACCACCGGTGACGCGGGTGCCGAGCAACTC
This sequence comes from Rhodococcus sp. IEGM 1351, assembly GCF_030056875.1. NCBI lineage: Bacteria > Bacillati > Actinomycetota > Actinomycetes > Mycobacteriales > Nocardiaceae > Rhodococcus > Rhodococcus sp. IEGM 1351. The sequence continues at coordinate 97,942 of NZ_JASHKU010000010.1, forward strand.
GAGCGACCGCAGGGTGGCCGGACCGCAGATGCCGTCGGCGGCGATCCCGATCTCCCGCTGGAATGAGGACAGCGAGTCGTGGGTCTGCGGGCCGAAGAAGCCGTCGACGCGTCCGACGTAGAAGCCGAGATCCTGCAGGCGGGTCTGCAGAGTGGCGACGTCGTCGCCGTAGAGCGGTGCGGACAGCTGGTAGATCAGCGTGCGCGCGCCCAGGCGGTACGACGCCTCTTTCATGGACCGGTAGGTGGCAGGACCCACGATTCCGTCGACGAGAAGCCCACGCTGCTGCTGGAAGGCCCGTACGGCACTGTCCAGGTGATGATCGAACACGGCGTCGGGAGCGATCCAGTGCGAACCGTTGGTGCCCTCGCGCCGGGTGTCGGCGACTCCGTTGTGCAGGAAACCGAGACCGGCCAGAGTGCCCCGAATCTCAGCGACGGCCGGACCATGGTCGCCGTGACGGAGTCGGTGCATGTTTCAGGGCCTCTCAGTCCGAATCAACGAGTACTTACGAGTCTCGGTACAAACAAAACGATCGATGTGTTCCGGTCGGTCTAGCTGATGCGACTGGAGCACATCGATCGATTGTCTCAGAGATTCCCACAAAATCGGGAATCGCGCCGGGTGTTCGGGTGTCGATCAGAGAACGTCGGCGAGCTCTTTCAGCAGCGCAGCCTTGCCCTTGGTGCCGACGATCGTGTTGATCGGCTTGCCGTCCTTGAACAGGATCAGCGTGGGGATCGACATGACCTGGAAGTCGCGGGCAGCGCCCGGGTTGGCGTCGATGTCGAGCTTCGCGATGGTCAGCTTGTCGCTGTGCTCACCGGCGATCTCCTCCAGGACGGGGGCAATCATCTTGCACGGGCCGCACCAGGTGGCCCAGAAGTCGACGAGGACGGGCTTGTCGCTGGAAATGACGTCCTGCTGGAACGAATCATCGGTGATGGTGACGGTATTCGACACGGGGATTTCCCTTACTCGAGGTGGTCGGTGGGTGTTTGTGGTGAGCTCAGGCGTCGACCGGCGAGCCGGCGGCGGCGACGGTGTTGGCCGTGATGTCGCCGCGCTCTGCGAGCCAGCGCTCGGCATCCATAGCCGCGGAACATCCGGTGCCCGCGGCGGTGATCGCCTGCTGGTAGATGTGATCGACCAGGTCGCCGGCGGCGAAGACTCCGTCCACGGAGGTGGCGGTGGTCGGCGTCTTGACGATCACGTATCCGGCGTCGTCGAGGTCGACCTGTCCCTTGACGAGTTCGCTGCGCGGGTCGTGACCAATGGCGACGAACATGCCGGTCACGTCCAGCGTGGACGTCTCACCGGTGACGGTGTCGCGGATCACGAGGCCGGTGACGCTGTTCTCGCCCAGGACCTCGACGGGTACCGCGTTGGTCACGAACCGGATCTTCGCGTTCGCCTTGGCGCGCTCGAGCATGATGCGGGACGCGCGGAACTCCTCGCGGCGGTGCACCACGGTGACGCTGCGGGCGAAGCGGGTGAGGAAGGTGGCCTCCTCCATGGCGGAGTCGCCGCCGCCGACCACGACGATGTCCTGATCCTTGAAGAAGAATCCGTCGCACGTGGCGCAGGCGCTGACGCCGCGGCCGAGCAACTTCTCTTCACCGGGAATCCCCAGGTAACGGGCTGCGGCGCCCATTGCCAGCACGACTGCGTGCGCCTGGTAGGTCTCGCCGTTCACGACGACCTTCTTGATCGGGCCGGTGAGGTCGAGTTCCTCGACGTCCTCGGTGCGGATGTCGGTGCCGAAGCGCTTGGCCTGCTCGCGCATCTGGTCCATCAGGTCGGGGCCCATGATTCCCTCACGGAATCCGGGGAAGTTCTCGACCTCGGTGGTGGTCATGAGGGCGCCACCGAACTGGGTCCCCTCGAACTGCAGCGGTTCGAGTTCCGCGCGCGCCGCGTAGACGGCAGCGGTGTATCCGGCAGGTCCCGAACCAACGATGATGAGTTCATGAACCGTCGATGGAGTGGTCATGCGGGCCTTCCAGTAGTGAGGGGTGCTCAGTCGTATGGATCAACACAAGACTAAAGGGTGTTGTTCCCCGACTGCAGGTGATACCGGTCGCTCCCCTCGCAGGCGCCCTGATCAGCGCAGAGTCTCCCGGATGACGCAGCGGGTGCCCGTGTAGATGGTGGGCATGCATTTGTTGCAGTGGATGCAGAGTCCCTCGGGCACGTGCCGGTCGCGGAATTTGTTGACGAGGTCCGGGTCGCGGAGCAGGGCGCGCGCCATCGCGACGAACTCGAACCCTTCGCCGAGTGCGTTCTCGATGGTGTCCAGCCTGTTGACGCCGCCGAGGAGGATCAACGGCATCGACAGGGCCTCGCGGAACTGCCGGGCCATCGGGAGGAAGAAGGCTTCCTCGAACGGGTAGGTCGGAAAGATGCGCGGCCCGTAGACCTTCAGGCCCCAGCCCACCAGCTTGGGCTGTGAGGCAACGAATTCCGCCATCGGAACCTCGCCGCGGAAGAAGTACATCCCGTTGAGCAACGAGCTGCCGCCGGTGAGCTGCAGTGCGTCGAGGTGCCCGTCGGCTTCGAGGAGCTGTGCGATGCGGAGACTGTCGTCGAGCCACAGCCCTTTCGGAACACCGTCCGTCATGTTGAATTTGGCCGTGACGGCCACCGAGTCGCCGGCGGCGTGGCGCACTCTCTCGATCACCCGCCGGGGGAACGCCGCCCGCCGCTCCAGGCTGCCCCCGTACTCGTCGGTGCGCTTGTTGAGGTTGGGACTCATGAACGAACTGAGAAGGTAGTTGTGGCCGAGGTGGACCTCGATTGCGTCGAATCCGGCCTCGACGGCATTGCGGGCCGCGTCCTCGAAGTCGCGGGTGACCTGGTCGAGTTCTTCCCGCGTGGCACCCTTCACCAGACCCATGGCGGGCGGGCTGAGCCGCGTGGACGGCGCGAGGGTCTTGGTGCGGTTGGACAGCGTGTTCGCGACGAGACCGGCATGACCGATCTGCGCCGCGACCAACCCACCTTCGGCGTGGACGGCGTCGGTGAGCCGGCGCAGATCAGGGACGTGGGCACGGTCGAGCACGAGGGTGTTCGCGTGGACGCGTCCGCCGGGTGAGACGGCGCAGTACGCGACGGTCGTCAGTGCGGCACCGCCGCGAGCGACCTCGGCGTGGAAGTCGACGAGCTGGTCGGTGACCCGGCCGCGCGGCATGACGCCCTCGAACGTGGCTGCCTTCACGATGCGGTTGCGTAGCGTCAGGGGGCCCAGGCGGGCCGGCTCCCAGATGCCGGGGTGTGGTGGTGGAACGGTCATGGTGGTCTGCCTTCGGGGGTGGGGGTGTGAGGGCGTTCAGGCGAAGGTCGCGGCCAGCGCCGCGCGGGCAGGTCGCCACGTGAGCCCGAGCTCGTCGCGGGTTCGCGAGTCGTCGGTGGGGGTCGCGGAGGTGAGCAGCCAGGCGGCCTCGTAACTGAGCCCGGCGCTGAGGGGTGTGAACTTGCCGATCACGTCGGCGATCCGCCCGATCGTGCGAAAGGTGCTGCCCGACAGCGGGATGCGCCGGAGTCGACGACCCGAGGAGTGTTCGAGGACGTCGATGAGCTGGTTGAACTCGACGAGTTCGCCGCCGCAGACGTATCGCCGGGGACCGCGGCCGGGGTGCATCGCGGCGGCGTGGACCGCGGCCACGTCGCGGACGTCGATCATCTGCATGCCGCCGTCGAATCGGGGCGCCACCCCGCCGCTGACGATCGCGCCCCATCCCTGTTCGGTGACGCCCTGCGTGGATCCGAGCCCGGGACCGACGACGCTCGTCGGGTAGGTGATGACCACGGGGGCGCCCGCGTCCTGGAGCGCGCGGGCGATGCGGTCGGCGGCGGCCTTGGTGCGGCCGTACGCGCTGCGGCCCGACGCCGTCGGACTGTCCGGTCCGATGACGGCGTCGGGCGACGGAAACAGGGCACTGAAACTTGCGACGTGGATGATGGGGTCGAGTCCGAGGAACGCCGCCCGGGTGAGGATCGCGGCGGTGGCCTGCGTGTTGATTTCCCACATCAGTTGTTCGCGACGGTCGTCGGTGCCCACTACCCCGGCGGCGTGGAGGAGGGCGTCGCAGCCCTCGAGGAGGCGTCCGACGGCCTGGGTGTCGCGGATGTCGCCGACCACCTGCTCGATCCGCGCGGCGTCGTTCCCCGCTGCCGCCAGCAGTGCGTCGGGAGATTCGGCGGGAAGCACCAGCAGTCGAACCGTGTGGCCGGCGGCGAGGAGCGCCAGCGTGGTGTGGGCGCCGACGTATCCGGTGCCGCCGGTGACCGCGATCTTCATGTGTCCGCCCTGTTCGAATTACGGTGCCACTGGACTCGTAATAGGTACGATATAGCGCGGAAGGCACTTCTGTCCCACAATTCGAACCAATGAATGCAACTGGAACGGGCCGCCCCCGCGACCCGCGGATCGACACCGACGTCCTCGCGGTCACCCGGGCGATGCTCGTGGAATCGGGCTGGGAACAACTCAGCATGCGGGCCATCGCGACCCGCTCCGGGGTGAGCAGGGCGTCCATCACCAGACGGTGGCCGTCGAAGGCACACCTCGTTCTCGACGCCATCCTCGGCGCGACACCCGACCTGACACCGTTCGAGGGCACCGATCGCGAAGGCTGGGTCCGCTGGGTGGTGACCGGCAGCGCCGAATTGTTCTCACGACCGGAGGTGCGAGCGGCCACGCCGGGTCTGCTGGCCGCGATCCGGGACCACGACGATCTCCGCACCGCGCTCTGGCGGGGGTTCAGCGGGCCGAGTACTCAGCTGTTCGAGCGCGAGGAGGGCCCGGGTGAGTCCAGCACCGCGACGGCCGTACTCGTCCTCGCCGCCGGCGCCGCACTGTTCACGAGCCTGATCGCCGTCGAGGACGACACTCCGGAATTGCGCGCGAAGATCCTCGAGCTGCTCATGCCGGTCGCCCGTTCGGAGCGGGAAAAACCCTGAGAATCAACCGATCTCGGTGACAGCGATCGTCGCCGGATCTCCCGCGCCGCACTCGCGGCCCACCACCAGGGCCGTGATCTGCGGCGGACGCGGCGCAGCCACCAGTAGCAGTACCCCGGGAGCACCGTCGAGGCGAACCTCACTGGACCCCAGAAGGGGGCGGGACGGTTCGATGCCGTTGGCGCGCAGGCATTCTGCGAGTTGCGCGGGATCCCCGAGTGGTCCGAGCTGCCGCGAACCGATCACGGTGAGGAGGCGTCCGGAATCGAGATCGGTGCCCAGATCGAGAACGGCCGATGCCGGTGAGGTTTCGGAACTGGGCAGGGCAACGGCCGGCTCGGATTCCCGGCTGTCCGGCATGACGACCGCGACGGCCACCACGACCGCTGCCGCCGCCGCGAAGGTCCCCGCGGCCGCCGCAGCCCACTTCCGTCGCCGGGCGAGCGGCACCACGGTGGCCTCGGCCGGTGTGTCCCGTTCCGCAGCGAGAGCGCGGTTGATGCGGTCGGCGACGTCGGCGGGAATCGAGGTCGAGACCGAATGATCACGTCCGAGCGCGCCCAGCTGATCGGTGACCCGGTCGAGTGCGTCGATCACGTCCATGGCCTGCGGGTCGTTCCGGACGAGCGGCCACAGGCGATCGCTGACCGACTCCGGCAACACCCCGGCGTGGAGATCGGCCAGCAGGTCCTCGGAGTACGGCGGTGCGGGCAGCGCGGCATCGGACGGTTCGGGTTCACGGTCGGCCATGGCACCTCCTCGCCGGTTCATCGTGGTCCGGGACGTCAGGACAGTTTCCCGCTCCCACTAGGTTTTGACGCCCCGGAGTCATGATCGGTTCCCCTCCACCCGAAAATATTCGAGAGAGGCGGCCAGCTTCTTCCGGCCGCGGGCGCAGCGGCTCTTCACGGTGCCTTCCGGAACCCCGAGAAGCGCGGCCGCCTCACTCGTCGAACGGCCCTCGAGGTCGACTGCCACGATCGCGGTCCGCTGATCCGGCGGGAGCTGCGCCAGTGCGCGCTCGACCACCAGGCTGAGCTCCACCTCGGAAACGTAGTCGCGGATATCGCGCGGTTCGTCGTCCTCGTCGGCGGACAGGGACACCGCAGGACGAGCCTTGTTCCGGCGGATGCGGTCGAGGCAGGCGTTGACCACGATCGTGTGCAGCCAGCTCCGGACCGCGGCGTCCCGGCGGAACGAGCCCGCGTTGCGGTGCGCGGACAGCAGCGCCTCCTGCAGGGCGTCCGCCGCGTCCTCGGTGGTGTAGCTGGTGCGTTTGGCGACGTGCCACAGATGGTCGTAGTGCCGTCCGAGCAGTGTCTCGAATGCGTGCCGATCGCCGGCGACGTGCGCAGCCAACAGGTCGACGTCCGAGGGCTCACCCTCGGAATCCCCCCGGAAGATTCGCACCGGCGGATGTTAGCTCAGTTCGCCGATCCGCGAGCACCGGGTGCCGACTACGTCGCGGCGTTGAAACCGATGTCGGCGATGGACGATTGGTTCTTGCCACCGGAATTACTCAGGCCGGTGATCCACACCAGGACGTTCTTGGTGGGTCCCTCCGACTTCACCGGGATATCGGTGACACCGTTGCCGAGGACCTTCGAGCCGAGCACCTGCGTCTGGTCGAGGGTCGGGTTCTCCGACGGGGCGCTGCGAATCTCGACGTTGGTGCCCGGTGTCGGCGAGTTGATCCGCACGCTCGACAGTGTCGCCGGCTCGTCCAGCGTGACCATCAGGCCCACACCGTTCTTCAGCGCGGGGAACGGCTGGAAGTACGAGTCGGTGCTCCACACGGTGGACGTGTTGCCGTCGACCGCCAGCCGGGCGTTCGCGGCGGAGTCGGGGGTGCCCTGCGGCGAGAACACCGTCGCCCCCGAGGGGCTGACCGGCGCGACATTCGCCGCCGGGGCGGGCGCGGGGGCGGGCGACTCGGGGTTGGGCGGCGCCTCGGCCGACGTGGTGAGCCCGAAGTCCTGTTCGGTGAGCGGCGCGTCGGAACTACTGCCCGTGAGGAACGTCGCGAGCCAGAAGCCCAGCAGAGCCAGCACGATGATCGTGACGACCGCGAGGCCCACGAGCGCCGCGATCATCCGGTTGGACTTCTTCTTCTCCGCCTCCAGTGCTTCCGGGTCGGCGAGAGCGTGACCGGTCGTGCCGGGGCCCCGCTGCCCGAGCCGCAGCACGGGGATGAATTCGGTCTTGTCGTTGACGACGGACGCCTGGTCGAGAATGTGCTGCACGGTGGCCGCCGTGCGGATTCCCCCGTTCGGCTCGAGTGAGCGCAGCGCCACCGCGGAAATCTCGAACGGGACCTCAGGGCGGATCACCCGCGGTCCGATGGGCTGCCCGCTCGAGTCGCGGTCGGCCAGCCGCATACCGCCGACGGTGCCCGGACGGTGCGAACCCGACGGGTCCCCCGCGGGAGCGGACGGGTCACCCAGCGGCCAGCGCGCGGTGATGAGGGCGTAGAGCATGGCCCCCAGTCCGCGCACGTCGGAACTCGAGTCGGAGTCGGCGAGCGTTGCCGGGAACGCCAGCACGGCATCGCCGTTGATGCTGATACGGACGCGGTCGGGGTGGTCGATGGACAGTGCCCCGCCGGCGCGGTGTGCGGTCTCGGCGGCCGCGGCGAGCGCGCGGATGGCACTGGCAGCGCCGATCGGAGACGGCTTGGTGTCGGCCATCTCCCGCAGCGAGCGGCCCGGGGTCCACTCGGCGACGACGATGCCGCCCGAGCTACCGCGGACCACGTCGAGCACACGGGCGAGTCCGGGCGAGTTGATCCGGCCCAGTCGCAGGGTGCGCGACAGAATGGCTTGCGGGCCTTCGGGACCGGCCGAGGTGGAGCGCTGTTCGGCATCCACGAACGTCAGAGCCACCTCGCGGTCGAGCTTGACGTCCAGCGCCTGCCAGAACTGCAGTCCCCGCGAACCGCCGTGCGGTGTCAGAAGGCGGTACCGACCGCCCGCGACGGACGCGCCGGGAATGAGCTTGGGGCCACGAGGAGTACGACGAGGACCTGCGCCGGGCTCACGTCCGGGTGCCGGTGTGATCGGGATCACGCCGGTGTCGTAACTGAGATCCCGTGCGGGGGCCGCGCCCATGTGACGTGTGTCTCTGGGCGATTCGCCTGCGTCGTCGGCGGGAGTCTTCGGCGTAGCCTTCGTCTGCGCATCCGCAGGATCGCCGGTCTCCTTGCTCTGCCCCGTTTTCGGAGTGTCTGCGGAGCCCGAGGACGTGGCCGCGTCCTTTTTCTGCGGTGCGTCGGTGCCGGCCTGCTTGTCGGACTTCGCGGCGTCGGTGGAGGCCGACTCGGACGGGATCCGGGTGGTCGGGGCGTCGACGCCGTTGGGGGCGGCGGCCGAATCGCGTTCGGACGCTTGCACCGTAGAACCTCCGGCTCTCTTGCTGCCGGCCACGTCGTCGTCGCTCACCCTCACTCCTTCATTCTCGAATGCCCAACTCCGACCAGTACCGGGCGGCGATCCGACCCGCTCGTGTCCAGGGTACGGGAGTCCACCGGGTCGTTCGATACCACGCGGCTGTCCCCCGAAGTCGTGCGGTGTGGCGCGGACCACGGGAATCAGTTCTGTTTCGGCTTCTGCGAGCGGGTCGGCCTCCGGTTCCTGTGCGGCGCCGCGACCGCGCAGGGCGCGAACCTTGCGGGCGACGGCGACGGTGACGGACACGATTTCGGGGATCTTCGCGAACCAGAGGATCACGAAGGTGACGACGAGCATGAGGACACCGCTGATCATGACCCGGACCATCGAGCCCGGACCGCCGAACAGACTGGTGAGGCGGTCGAGCCCGAGGAGGCGGTCGGCGCCGAGCATGACGAGCGCACCCGCCATCGACGCGAGCACCACCACCCACACCGTCTTGCCGACGTTCGCCATCTGCAGGTTGCCGAGACTGCGGTGCAGCAGCCAGCCCCCGACGAGCGCGCCGGTGATGTAGCCGAGGCCGTTGGCCACGCCGAGCAGGATGACCACCTGGTCGTCGCTGGAGGCGATCATCGGGGTGAGCGCCGACAGCGCGATCTTCACCGCGGTGATGCCCAGGACGATCCACGTGGGGGTCCAGGCCTGCTCGCGGGCGTAGAACACGCGGAGCTGGATCAGCACCAGGGAATAGGGAATGAGCGTGAAGGCCGACCAGCTGACGGCCTGGCCGAGGCGTTCGGCGTCACCGGTCCCGAAGTTGCCGTACCCGTAGAGCGCCTGGCCGATCTCGGGGCCGGCGAACGTGAGGAACGTGATGATCGGGATGAGAGAGATCATCGTCAGCCGGGTGGCGACGGACAGATCGTCGACCACGGCGGGGGTGTCGTCGGCGGCAGCGTTGCGGCTGAGTCGCGGCATGATCGCCGTCAGCACCGTCACGCCGAGCACGCCGTACGGCAGCTGCAGCAGGAGCCACGCGTTGTTGTAGATCGCGGGACCCGACGCGTCCGCGTGTGACGAGATGCGGGTGGCGACGATCATGCCCGCCTGGCTGATCAGCACGTACAGGATGATCGCGACGGCCATGCCGCCGAACTGCTTGAGCCGGTCGTCGAGGCCCCACAGCGGTTTCAGTGAGATGCCCTCGCGCCGGATCGCAGGCACCAGGCTCATCGCCTGCACCACGACACCGAGCGTGACGCCCACACCGAGGACCAGCAGTTTCGGGTCGCTCATCCGCACCGGATCGAGGGTGATCTCCCCCGGTGTCGCGTAGTAGATCACCAGCACGGTGAGCATCACGACGTTGTTCAGCACCGGTGCCCAGGCACCGGGTTTGAACACCTGCCGGGTGTTGAGAATGGCCGTGAGCAGCGCCGACAGTCCGTAGAACAGGATCGCGGGCAGGAGGAGATAGGACAGAGCCGTGGTGAGGGACGTGTTCACCTTGCCGTCGGCCGACAGGAAGACATGCGTGGTGAGCACGGGCGCGGCCGCGGTCGCCAGCAACGCCGCAGTTCCGAGCAGCACGCACGTGGCGGTGAACAGGCGTCGCACGAACGCGGCACCCTGGTCCGGGTCCTCGCGTTCGGCGCGCACCAGGACGGGCACCACGATCGCGGTGAGCACCGCTCCCAGCACGAGCTCGGAGATCATGTTCGGGATCTGGCTGGCGACGGTGAACGAGCTGGCCACCGACCCACCCAGCAGCGTCAGGACGAGGAGCTGCTTGGCGAATCCGGTGATGCGGCTGACGAGCGTCGCCACCGCGATCGAACCGGTGGACGCCAGCAGTCGGGAGTTGCCCTGCTTCTGCGGCGCGGTCGACGGCCCGGAGTCCCGGACCGGAGGCGGCGAGGGGTCGACCCGGATGGCCGCGAACTGCACCGTCGGCGCCTCGTCCGGCCGGATTTCCCGAGCCCAGTGGTCCCGCTCCCACGGCGCGACCCGGGGATGGGAGCGATCGGGAAGCCTCTGGCCCCTACTGGGCAAGTTCCCGGTCATGAACGTTCGTACCCTTCGTCAGCTGGATCCGGCTGGCCGCGGAATCGATGCCACAGCCGGCGGCCGGCGAGGAACAGCAGCAGAGCACCCGCGCATGCTGTCAGTATCGCCAACGCCTGCCCGTACGCGTTGGACCGTACCGTCACGCTGGTCGGCTCTCCCAGTTGCTGTCCATCGGCGGTGGTCAGAGAGAAAGTGACGACGAGCTTGCGGGAGTCGTTGGCTTCGGTGGGAACGGTGAGGGTGCGGCTGCCACGTGGGGGCAGCGTGGTGGGGCCGATGTCGGTGATGGTCATCCCCGACGGCGCGTCCACCTGGAGACGGACGGTGATTCCGACCGGCAGGTCGTTCCTGGCCACCAGCAGCAGCGGGCTCTGTTCCGACGCCAGCGTGTAGACACCGCCCGGCGACACGACGGTGACGGCCCCGAACAGGTCGTCCATGGTTTCGGCCACCTCGTCGGCGCGCGTGTCGGACGCCTCTTCCGCGGACCGTCGTTCGTCGTCGCGGCGATGCGCGAGGCTCATCGAGCGCAGCAGGTCCTCGCGCAGCGGTGCCGTGAAGCGTTCCGGGGTGAGCGGGGCCTGCGGGTCGTCGACCAGTGCGGTGTTCAGTGCCTCGATGCGGGGCGTCTGGGTGGCGGCGGCGTCGCGGATAAGGGCGGGGACGCCGTCCTCGGCGGCCTGATCCGGGTACTCCAGCGTCGCGACCTCGGGTGATCCGGGCTGACGTCCCAGCAGCGTGGGCAACGGGCGGGGGGTCGCGAGCCCGGAGCGCATCAGCGAGGACACCGTGGACAGCAGCGTCTTCGCGTCCTCGGCGCCGGCCGTCCACAGCTGCGGCGGCACCACCATCAGCGAGCGGGGGGTGCCTGCGGCGCGTGCGGCCTCGGGTTCGAGGGCAGACCACGACACCGCACCGAGTGCGTCCTGCAGTCGGGCGGTCCGGGAATCGTCCGAGAGGTCGTACCGGGCGCGCTTCGGGGTGTACGAGGGGGTCTGCGGTGTCGTTCCCATGGCCGCGAGCGCCGTCCCGACGGACGGATCGAACAGCAGCGCGTCGACGCTTCCGGTGGCCGCAGGCGTCTCGGTTGCCGCCGGGGTCGTCTCCCCGTTCGCGGGAACGGGGGCGGGGGGCGGAGTCGCCTCGATGACGTGGGCGCTGTCGCGGGGTGTCGTCGTGTCGACGGAATTGGCGGCCACGAGCGTGGTGGTCGCCTCGTCTCTGCGCAGCATCTGCGCCGTCGCGTCGTCCAGCACGCCGGCGTCGCTCCACACGAAATTGCGCAGCGACGTGACACCCAGCACGTTGTCGACGATGTCCGCGGGGGCTTCGACGGCGGTCGCGGTGAGGTCCGGGTTCGCGACCTCGGTGATCGCGGACAGGTCGGCCTGCGCGAACGGAACCGACGTGGTGCACATGGACGCGGCCAGTGACCGGGCGCGGTCGAGCCACGCCGACGCGGCATCCTTACCGGTGCCTTCGTGCGCGGAACCGGTGGGATCGGACGGGTCGTCCACCACCAGATATCCGCGCGTCATGTTCTCGACGGTGATCAGCAGGTCGGGGTCGACGGCCAGGCACAGACTGTCCCGGAGGGTGTGGTCACGGTCGACGCTCTCCCGGGTGGCGAACTCCGCCGCGCCCAGCAGTTCGTCGAGCCGGCCGCCGTCCGCGAGCGAGGACGCGAGGTCGTCGTCGACGAGACGGACCGGTTCGGTGACGGAACCGGGCACCCCCGCCGCGAGCCGGGGCCGGTCGGCGAGCGGCCAGAGCATGGTGACGGCGACGGGACTGGAGATGTCCGGGGGCACGGCCGGAGTGCCGGGGACCCCGAACACGGGGAGCAGGAATCGGGCGTCGTCGAGGCGCGCGGCCCCGCCGTACTCGGGGGTGCCGTTCACGTTCACCATCAGCGGGTACACGCCGGGTTCGGTGATGTCGAGAGAGATGTCGGTGTCGGACCGTAGTGGCAGCGACAGCGTGAACTGCTTGCTCTGCCCCTCGTCGAGGCGGCCCGCGACCGTGTCGAACATGCCGACCGTGTCGTACCGCGACTGATCGAGGGTGAGGGACGTGCGGAGGCCCTCGCTGCTCGCGACGGCGGGGGCGCGCTGCAGTCGCACGCTGACGTCGCGGACCGTGCGGTCGCCGATGTTCTTCACCGAGCCCGTGACGGTGACGAACGGGTCGCTGGTGGTGGTGACCGTGGACGGCGTGACGTTGTCGATGTGCAGTTCGAGGAACTCGGGGTCCTCGTCGACCGTCTGGGTCCCGGCGCTCTCGGGCGGCACGGGGTCCTGGGCCGCCGCCACCACGGTGCTGGTGGGCGCCAGAACGACCGCGAGTGCGGTCAACGTCACGGCACCGACCCGACGCAAAGCCATCCTCATCCGGCGTCTGGCCCCTTCTGGAGCTTCAGGTCGGGGGCGGTCGGGGTGGTAGTCATCTTCGAGATCAAGTCACCGGCGATTTCTGCGAGTTTCCGTTCGTCTGCGTAGGCCAGGCGTGATCCCAGCTCGGCGAGCGGCACCCACGCTACCTCGGTGACTTCCACGTCTTCGTCCGACAGTTCCCCACCGAGGAATCTCAGCAGATAGTGGTGGACGGTCTTGTGGACCCGTCGGCCCTCGGTGACGAACCAGTAGTCGATGCTGCCGAGCGACGCGAGGACGGTGCCCTGGATGCCGGTCTCTTCCTCGACCTCACGCATCGCGGTCTGTTCGGCGGTCTCGCCCTGCTCGATGTGTCCCTTGGGCAGCGACCACAGCAGCCGCCCGCGTCGGTCGGTGCGTCCGATCAGCGCGGCGCACAGATTCTCCCGCGGTCCGCCGAGACCGTTGACGACGAGCCCGCCCGCCGAGGTTTCGCGAACCGTCCTCATGTGGGGTTTCGCGGGTTTGCCGACGGCGCCGCGCCGCCGCGAGTTGCGGCGACTCCTGTTCGCACGTTCGGCAGCAGACACCCCATCGATAGTAGTTGGCTTTGCCGTCTCCACCGGAACGCCGCACCCGAACCGAGACGCTTCGTGACAGACCTGTGGTGAACCGAACGGCGAGGTGACAGCGTGTATGCGTATCTCGCTATTTGCGCACCTCGGTAAGCTTCCTGGACGTGACTGCCCCTTCTCTCGACGACGAGCGCCGTACGCGACTGCTTGCCGGCGCCGCGGTGACGCTGCGCGAGCTGTCCGAAGTCCTCACGCCGCTCGGTGAGAGGTTCGCTGCCGCCGGTCACGAGTTGTACCTGGTGGGGGGTACTGTCCGGGACGCGATCCTGGGCCGCCTCGGCACCGACCTCGACTTCACCACCGACGCTCACCCGGAGCGGGTGCAGAAACTGCTGTCCGGCTGGGCCGACAACCAGTGGGACACGGGCATCGAGTTCGGGACGATCAGCGCCACCAAGGCGGGTCAGCAGGTCGAGATCACGACGTATCGGGCCGACGCCTACGACCGGGTGTCGCGCAATCCCGTCGTCCAGTTCGGGACGAAGCTCGAGGACGACCTGGTGCGGCGCGATTTCACGGTCAACGCGATGGCCGTGCGGATCGGTGCGGACGGCTCGCAGGACTTCGTCGACCCCCTGGGCGGCATGGACGCGCTGCTGGCCGGGGTGCTGGACACGCCGTCGGCGCCGGAGAACTCCTTCAACGACGACCCGCTGCGCATGTTGCGGGCCGCCCGGTTCGTGTCCCAGCTGGGATTCACCCTGCACGAGCGCGTGCATCAGGCCATCGTCGACATGGCGCCGCAGATCGAGCGGATCACGGCCGAACGCGTGCGGGCCGAACTCGACAAGCTGATCCTCGGCGAATTCCCGATCGACGGCATGAACGTGATGTGTGAGACGGGTCTCGCCGACTTCGTGCTGCCCGAGGTGCCGCAGATGAAGCTCGAGATCGACGAGCACCACCAGCACAAGGACGTGTACTGGCACTCGCTGACCGTGCTGAAGCAGGCCGTCGACCTCGAGGACGGCGACCCCGACCTGGTGTTGCGGTGGGCGGCGCTGCTGCACGACATCGGCAAACCGGACACGAAACGCAACGAGCCGGGCGGCGGCGTGAGCTTCCACCACCACGAGGTGGTCGGCGCGAAGATGGTCCGCAAGCGGATGCGGGCGCTGAAGTATTCGAAGCAGATTGTCGACGACGTCTCGCAGCTGGTGTTCCTCCACCTGCGGTTCCACGGCTACGGCAAGGGTCAGTGGACCGATTCCGCCGTGCGCCGGTACGTGACGGATGCCGGCCCGCTGCTGCCGCGGCTGCACAAGCTGGTCCGCGCCGATTGCACCACCCGCAACAAGCGGCGGGCGGCCGCCCTGCAGGCGACGTACGACGACATCGAGGAGCGGATCGCCCGGCTCGCCGAGCAGGAAGACCTCGCACGGGTGCGCCCCGACCTCGACGGCAACGCGATCATGGAGTTGCTCGGCATTCCCGCCGGCCCCGACGTCGGGAGGGCGTGGAAGTACCTGAAGGAGCTCCGGCTCGATCGTGGTCCCCTCAGCCGCGACGAGGCCGAGGCCGAACTGCTGTCGTGGTGGGCCACGCAGCAGGGCTGACCGATCGCCGATCCGCTCGGGTCGACGTCGCCTTCTCCTTACTCCGCTTTCGGGCGGCCACTCACCTTAAGTGACGACAGTCACATGATCTGGTGATTCTGCCGTGCCGACATCACCACCGTGCCCGCGCCCGGGTGCGAGAGACGTCACCGAACGCTCACGGGGGTTAATCCCGACGAAACACGGTTCCCGGCAGCATTGATACAGGTCGTGAGCCGGGTGGACAGGCGGCGACCGTGCAGGTGAGGAGCTAGTCGATGCAGCAGCAGAAAGCCGGGACTTCCACAGTGAAGACCGCCTGCTCGTACTGCGGTGTCGGCTGCGGCATGGTGCTCGAGGTCGGGACCGATCCCGGGACCGGTGCGCGCCGCGTGCTCAAGGCGTCCGGCGACAAGGACCATCCCACCAACTTCGGGCGGCTGTGCACCAAGGGTGCGACGAGCGCAGAGATGCTGGTGGCCGGTGGCCGGATGGAAACGGGGTACGTCCGCGACGAGCGCGGGGAGGCACCCACCTCGATCGACGTCGGCGCCGCCATCAGCGAGACCGCGCGCCGGCTGAAGGAACAACTCGACGAGCACGGACCGGACGCCCTGTCGTTCTACGTCTCCGGTCAGATGTCCATCGAGGCGCAATACCTGATCACCAAGCTCGCGAAGGGCTTCGTCGGCACCAACCAGATCGAGTCCAACTCGCGGCTGTGCATGGCCAGCGCCGGCACCGGCTACAAGCAGTCGCTGGGCGCGGACGGCCCGCCCGGCTCGTATCAGGATTTCGACTCGGCCGACGTGTTCTTCGTGATCGGCGCGAACATGGCGGATTGTCACCCGATCCTGTTCCTGCGGATGATGGACCGCGTCAAGGCCGGGGCCAAGCTGATCGTCGTCGATCCGCGTCGCAACGCGACCGCCGACAAGTCGAACCTGTTCATGCAGATCGCGCCGGGCACCGACCTCGCGCTGCTCAACGGTCTGCTGCACCTGCTCGTGAAGAACGGGCACACCGATCCCGAGTTCATCGCCGAGTTCACCGAGGGCTGGGAGGTGATGCCGGAGTTCCTCGAGGAGTACACCCCCGAGAAGGTCGCGGACATCACCGGCATCCCCGAATCCGACATCCGTCAGGCCGCCCAGTGGATCGGTGAGGCCGAGAACTGGATGAGCTGCTGGACGATGGGCCTCAACCAGAGCACCCACGGCACCTGGAACACCAACGCGATCTGCAACCTGCACCTGGCCACCGGTGCGATCTGCCGGCCGGGCAGCGGCCCGTTCTCCCTCACCGGCCAGCCCAATGCGATGGGTGGCCGCGAGATGGGGTACATGGGTCCCGGCCTGCCGGGGCAGCGGTCGGTGCTCGCCGCCGACGACCGGGCGTTCATCGAGGATCTGTGGGAGCTGCCGGAGGGCAGCATCCGCACGGAGGTCGGCACCGGAACCGTCGACATGTTCGAGCGGATGGTCGCGGGTGACATCAAGGCCTGCTGGATCATCTGCACCAATCCCGTTGCCACCGTGGCGAACCGGCGGACGGTGATCGAGGGTCTCGAGGCCGCCGAGCTCGTGATCACGCAGGACGTCTTCCTCGACACCGAGACCAACGGTTACGCCGACATCCTGCTGCCGGGGGCGCTGTGGGCGGAGTCGGATTCGGTGATGATCAACTCCGAGCGCAACCTCACCCTGTTGCAGCAGGCCATCGATCCGGTCGGCCAGGCGCTGCCCGACTGGCAGATCATCGCCCGTGTCGCCTGCGAGATGGGATACGCGGACGCGTTCACCTACGACTCGTCGGAGGACGTGTTCGAGGAGATCAAGCGCACCTGGAATCCGAAGACCGGCTACGACCTTCGCGGCGTCTCCTACGACCGCCTGAGGGAGACACCGGTGCAGTGGCCGAGCCCGCCCGGCAACCGCACCGATCGCAACCCCCTCCGCTACGTGAATGACGGCGTCAGCCAGAACCTGCTGTCCGCTCCCGACGGTTCACTCCCCCGGCTCGCGTTCGCCACCGCGAGCGGCAAGGCCGCCTTCTTCCCGCGCCCGCACATGCTGCCCGCCGAGATGCCCGACGACGACTACCCGTTCGTCCTCAACACCGGTCGCCTGCAGCACCAGTGGCACACGATGACGAAGACGGGCAAGGTGGCCAAGCTCAACAAGCTGAACTCCGGCCCGTTCGTCGAGATCAATCCGGCTGATGCGCAGAAGCTTTCGATCGCCGACGGCGACAAGGTGGAGGTGGCGTCCCGGCGCGGTCGCGCGGTGCTTCCCGCCGTCGTCAGCGACCGTGTCCTCCCCGGCGGGTGTTTCGCCCCGTTCCACTGGAACGATTCGTTCGGCGAGTACCTCAGCATCAACGCCGTCACCAACGACGCCGTCGATCCCACGTCCTTCCAGCCGGAGTTCAAGGCGTGCGCCGTCTCCCTGACCCGGGTGGCCCCGGTGGCGGCGCCGGAGGTCCCGGAGTCCGGCGGGGCGCTCACCCTCGCGCAGGGTTCGCCCGCCGCGGAGATGAGCCGCATCCTGGGCCTGGACGACTCCGTCTCCCCCACTTTCGACGAACACGAACGCATGTACCTCGCCGGGCTGCTGTCGGGGCTGCAGTCCACCGAGATCCAGGGCGTTCCGGTTCTTCCGCGAAGCGCACCGATCTCCGGGTCCAAGCGCGTGTGGCTGGACGGTCTGATGGCGGGGCTGTTCTCCCGTTCCGACGTTCCGCAGAGTGCCGTGGTTCCGGACGCGAACACTGAATCGGTCCAGCACCCGGTGGTGGTGGTGTGGGCGTCGCAGACCGGCAACGCCGAGGAGTTCGCCGCCGAATGTGCCGAACAACTCGAAGCGGCCGGCCACGGCACCCGCCTGATGAGCATGGACGACTACGACGTCGCGGGTCTCGCCGACGTCCGCGACCTCCTGATCATCACCAGCACGTTCGGGGACGGCGACGCCCCCGACAACGGCAGCAGCTTCTGGTCCGCGCTCAGCAGCGACGAGGCCCCGAAGCTGTCGCAGACCCGGTATGCCGTGCTGGCTTTCGGCGATTCCAACTACGACGACTTCTGCGGGCACGGCAAGCGGATCGACGCCCGGCTGGAGCAGCTGGAGGCGAAGCGTCTCACCGAGCGGGTCGACTGCGAACCCGACTACGAGGACCAGGCACGTCAGTGGCTGACCCAGGTCCAGAAGCTGGTCCGGGACCGTGCGGCGGCCGACGGTGCGACCGTGGTGGCGTCCGCACCCGCGCCGGCCCGGCCCGCAGCGAAGAAGGCGGCGACATTCACACGGAAGACGCCGTTGGTCACGCGATTGACGAAGAACATTCCGCTCAGCGCCGCCGGATCGTCGAAGGACGTGCGGCAGTTCGGTTTCGAAGTGAGCGATCCGGAGTTCTCCTACGAGGCGGGCGACGCTCTCGGTGTCTGGCCGACCAACAGCGACGCCGTCGTCGACGAGTGGCTGAAGGTCACCCGGTCGATCCCGGACACGCCCGTCACGTTGCCGGACCTGCCGGAGATGACGCTGCGCGAGGCGCTGCGCACGAAGCTCGAGATCACGAAGGTGACCCCCGAGCTGCTGCGGTTCGTGCAGAGCCGCACCCAGGACACCGAGCTGGCGCGGCTGCTGCGCCCGCAGAACAAGATCGCGCTCCAGCAGTGGCTGTGGGGACGGCAGTCGATGGACGTGCTGGCGGAGTACGGGGTCGAGGCCGACGCCGAGGAGTGGCTGAGCGTGCTCAAGCGCCTCCAGCCGCGGTTGTACTCGATCTCGTCGAGCCCCAAGGTCGACCCGGGTGAGGTGCAGCTGACCGTCTCCGCGGTGCGCTACAACCACGAGGGCAAGAACCGCTCCGGGGTCTGCTCGACGTTCCTCGCCGATCACTGCGACGAGGCCGACGTGCCGATCTTCGTGCAGAAGTCGGCGCACTTCCGTCCCCCGCAGGCTGCCGACGCACCGATGATCATGGTCGGTCCCGGCACCGGTATCGCTCCGTTCCGCGGATTCCTGCACGAACGCCGCGAATTGGGTCACACGGGTAAGAACTGGATGTTCTTCGGTGAGCAGCACGAGGCTACCGACTTCTACTACCGCGAGGAGATGGAAGCTATGCACCGCGACGGATTTCTCACCCACCTCGATGCGGCGTTCTCCCGGGACCAGCGGCAGAAAATCTATGTGCAGGACCGCATTCGCGAGCACGGCGCCAAGCTGTGGGGCTGGATGCAGGAGGGTGCGTCGCTGTACGTGTGCGGCGACGCGAGCCGCATGGCGAAGGACGTGGACGAGACGATCCGTGAGGTCGTCCGCACCCATGGGCGCCTGGACGAGGAAGACACCGAGCTGTACATGAAGCAGCTCGCGACCGACAAGCGGTACGTGCGCGACGTGTACTGATCCGCATCTGCGGAAAGGTGCACTTGATCGGTCCGTATTTGCCGACATAGGATGTCGGTCATGACGCATGCGCGGACAATTCTGGGATGACGGGAATCCGGATACGACAAGCCGCAGAACTGCTCGGCGTCAGCGACGACACAGTCCGGCGGTGGATCGACAACGGCAGCCTCGCGGCGGAGAGGGACGAGTCGGGCCGCAAGGTCGTCGACGGCCCCGCACTCGCCGAGTTCGCGCGCGCCAACGCCTCGAAGTCGCCCGATCTGCTCGGATCGGAGTCCTCGGCACGTAACCGATTCACCGGCATCGTGACCGCGGTGGTGATGGACACGGTGATGGCCCAGGTCGAGATGCAGTGCGGGCCTTTCCGCGTCGTCTCCCTGATGAGCAGTGAAGCCGTGCGCGACCTCGGGCTCGAGCCCGGCAAGGTCGCGGTAGCCGTCGTCAAGTCGACCACGGTGATCGTCGAAACACCTGGAGAAGTTTCATGAAGTCGTCCTGGCGGCGGGCCACGACGGGGGTTGCTGCGGCCGCACTCGGTCTCGGCATTCTCACCGGCTGCGGTTCGAACGACGACGGCGGCGCCTCGGGTTCCGCCGAGGCGACGTCCGCGTCCGCAGCGGGTGGCGACATCACGGTGTTCGCCGCGGCGTCGCTGAAGAATACGTTCACGGAACTCGGCCAGATGTACGAGTCCGCGAACCCCGGATCCCACGTGGAGTTCAGCTTCGCGGGTTCCTCCGACCTCGCCGCTCAACTCGACCAGGGCGCCTCGGCCGACGTGTTCGCGTCCGCCGATACCACCAACATGACGAAGGTGGTCGACGCCGGGCTCGTCGAGGGCAGTCCCGTCGACTTCGCCACCAACACGCTGACCATCGTGACGGCACCCGGAAACCCCAAGGGCATCACGTCCTTCGCGGATCTGAACCGTGAGGGGACGCTGGTGGTCATGTGTGCCCCGCAGGTTCCGTGCGGTTCCGCGACGCAGAAGGTCGAGACCGCGTCGGGTGTCGACCTCAGCCCGGTCAGCGAGGAGTCGTCGGTGACCGACGTGCTGAACAAGGTGACAGCCGGTCAGGCCGACGCCGGCCTCGTGTATGTCACGGACGCGGCGAGCGCCGGCGACAAGGTGACAGCCGTGGCATTCCCCGAGGCCGCGCAGGCACTGAACACCTATCCCATTGCGACGCTGTCCGCTTCGAAGGCACCGGACGCGGCGCAGGACTTCGTCGACCTCGTCACGGGACCTGACGGTCAGGCTGTGCTCGCGAAGGCCGGATTCGCCCAGCCGTGATCCGGGCGGCGCGCGTCAGAGTCCCGTCCGGGCTTCCGGGCTGGATCTTCGTCCCGGCGGCACTGGGCGGACTGTTCGTCGTCCTGCCGCTGTTCGCGATGCTGGCGAGCGTCGACTGGTCGCGGTTCTTCCAGCTGGTCACGTCGGAATCCTCACTCGCGGCGCTGGAACTGAGCCTGCGGACCGCAGCGCTGAGCACCGTGCTGTGCGTCCTGCTGGGGGTTCCGATGGCGGCAGTGCTGTCGCGCAGCAGTTTTCGCGGACTGCACGTGCTGCGGTCGCTGGTGCTCCTGCCGCTGGTGCTTCCACCGGTGGTCGGGGGTATCGCCCTGCTGTACACGTTCGGCCGGAAGGGCCTGATCGGGCAGCACCTCGAGGTCGCGGGCATCCACATCGCGTTCACCACCACGGCCGTGGTGCTCGCGCAGACGTTCGTCGCGCTGCCGTTCCTCGTGGTGAGCCTCGAGGGTTCACTCCGGACCGCAGGCAGCCGGTACGAGCACGCCGCCGCGACACTCGGTGCGAGCCCCACCACCGTCTTCCGGCGGGTGACACTGCCGCTGGTGCTGCCCGGGCTGGTGTCGGGGGCGGTGTTGTCGTTCGCGCGGGCGCTCGGCGAGTTCGGGGCCACGCTGACGTTCGCGGGCAGCCTGCAGGGTGTCACGCGAACGCTGCCGCTCGAAATCTACCTGCAGCGGGAGACCGACGCCGATGCGGCCGTGGCGTTGTCGCTGGTGCTGGTCGTGGTCGCGGTGCTCATCGTGGTGGGTTCGCGGGGCTGGGCGTCGAGGGCCGCGCTGTGACCGGCCTGAGCGTCGAGGCGCGGGTGGATGCGCGTGGCGTCGACGTGGGGTTCGACCTCGGCGAGGGTGAGGTGCTGGCGGTGCTCGGACCGAACGGCGCCGGCAAATCGACGGCGCTCTCGGTGGTCGCCGGCCTGGTGCGCCCCGACGTCGGACGCGTCGAACTGAACGGTCGCGTGCTCACCGACACCACCCGGGGCGTCGCAGTGCCCCCGCACCGGCGCGGGGTCGCGCTGCTCGCACAGCAGGCGCTGTTGTTCCCGCATCTGACGGTGGCCGCCAACGTGGCGTTCGCCCCGCGCAGTGCCGGCCGGGGACGTCGGGAGGCGCGCGCGATCGCCGAGAAATGGCTGGACGCCGTGGATGCGACGCAGTTCGCCGACCGCCGCCCGCACGAGCTGTCCGGGGGGCAGGCTCAGCGGGTCGCGGTGGCCCGAGCGCTCGCGGCCGCGCCCCAGGCCCTCCTGCTCGACGAACCCATGGCGGCGCTCGACGTGGCCGCGGCGCCCGCCCTGCGCGTACTGCTCCGGCGGGTGCTGCGGGAAGGGAACCGGACCGCGGTCGTGGTCACCCACGACATCCTCGACGCGCTGGCGCTGGCCGACCGGGTGATCGTCGTCGAGGGCGGTCAGGTGGTCGAATTCGGCTCCGTGCGAGACGTGCTGACGCGGCCCCGCAGCGCGTTTGCCGCGCGAATCGCCGGGCTCAACCTGGTTCCGGTGTTCGGGGCGCAGGACGGCTTCGAGACCGAGACCGGTGTTCGGCTGCACGGTCTGCCCGACGCGGATTTCGTGCCGGGCGCGCCGGCGGTCGCGGTGTTCGCTCCCCATTCGGTGGCCGTCCACCGACGCTCTCCGGAAGGCAGTCCGCGCAACGTCTTCCGGGTGTCCATCTCGGAGATCGAGGTGCGTGGGCCGACGGTCCGGGTGCGGGCCGCCGAAGCCGGAAGCCGGTTCGAACTCAGCGCCGACGTGACGGCGGCGTCCGTCGCGGAACTCGATCTGGTGCCGGGCCTGGACGTGTTCTTCGTCGTCAAGGCCACCGAGGTCGCCCTCCATGCCGTGCGTACTTGTTGACCGCGGGCGGTTAACAAGTACTCACGGGTGCAGGGACGCGTGCATCAGGTAGACGTTGTAGCTGTCCCACTCGGAGATCGTGAAATACAGATCCTTGTCCGTCGACCACGGATGCATGAAGCCGCCGTAGGCCATCGGGTAGTCGGCCGTGTCGACGAGCGTCGCGCCGGCCGACCACGCACCCTGCGGGCTCGACGACCGCCGCAGGATGATCGAGCCGCCGACGGGTTCGAGGTAGCTCATCAGCCAGGTGCCCGCGGTCGCGTCGTAGCGGACGGACAGTTCGCTGGCCACCCCACCGACGATGGGGGTCGCGAGGTGCTGGGACACCGGGGTCCACGTGCCGTCCGACCAGTACTGGTAGGACGTGGTGTTGAGGACCTGATCGACCGGCACCCGGGCCAGGCCGATGGTGCCGATCCGCCCGTTGGGGGTGCCGAACATGTACACGTAGTCGCCCTGCGGCACCATCGCGGACACCTGGAATCGGGCGCCGAAGATGTTGTCCCACTTGGCGTGCTGGTCCTTGGTCCAGGTTTGCCCGTTGTCGTCGGAGTAGGCGATGCCGCCGTAGTTCGTGTACCACATGCCGGGGACCATGCTCCAGCGCTTCACCGACATGTAGCTGAGGTACTGACGGTCACCGATCGCGAACCCCGACGTGGGGATGGTGGTGGTCTCGAAGTTGTTGATGTGCCTGCTGTCGATGATCTCGGCGGCATGGCACCGGCTGTCCTGGACCATGCTGTCGATGGTCATGCCGTCCGACAGGTCGGTGTCGGTGCTGTGGCCGAGAACGTTGCTCCGCCAGTCCTCGCCGAACGCGCCGGGCGGAGCCCAGTCCTTGCCGAACGTGTCGCCGAACGCGACCGCGACCTCGCCCGGCTTCGTCTCCCAGGTGATGCCGAGGTCGGTGCCGTCGACCTGCCAGCGCTTGTCCGTGCGGTTTTCCGAACCGCGGCCCGTCAGTTGCGACACCAGCCGGACATCGCCGACCTCCGGCTTCGCCACGGGTGCGGTGAGGAACCCCCGTTCGGCCGGGTTGATCTGGACGGGCGGCGCCGGCTGCGGTTCGGGTCCGGGGCCGCCGGGAACGGGGATGGGAATGGTTTCGGGACGCGGATCGATGGAGATCTTCGGTATGGGCAGCGCACTCGAGCCGGACGAACCCGACGACCCCGCGGAGCCGGAAGAGCCTGCGGAACCGGAAGAGCCTGCGGAACCGGAGGACCCGGGATCGGTCTCCGGTTCGTCGACCGGATCGGTGAGGTCGGGGCACGGGTCCGCGCACGGGTCGGCGGGAAGGTCCTGGGCGACACGCGTCTGGTCGGCGGTCGGTCCGGGGACCGGCACGGGCACGAAGTCGGGGTACGGGATCGGGATGCTCACGGCCGGGGGAATGGGCGGAAGCAGTGGGCCGCCGCCCGGACTCGGCGGTTCCTTCGCCGGGTTGAAACCGGTCTCGCCGCACGCGTTCACGGGCAGCCACGGAGTGGTTTCGGCCGCGGCGGGGGCAGCGGTGAAGCCGATCGTCGCGGCCACGACGGCGGCGACGCACAGCGGCACTCCGGCCACAGACCATGACTTCTCGACCACAGGACCCCTCCAGATCGGTGGTCGGAGTAATGGCGGACCGACCTGCACGTTCGGGTTGAAGATAACACCCGGCGACGGCATCCTCAGCGCACGAGCCCGGCCCGTCCGGTCACAGTGCGGTCTCACTGTCGCGAGGGAAATTCGTCGGGTGCGGGTGGAACCGGATCCGATTCCGCTGCGTCATACCTTCATATGGATCCTCTCGAGTATTCGTTCGGAACCGGTGCCGACGCCCCGACGGCGTGGACGTCACCCGCCGATCTCGACCTGGGGTCGTCCGGCGGTGTCGACGCCGTGCGCTTGGATTTCGACGGTGACGGCCTTCTCGACGACGCGATGTGGGATTCGGACGGCGACGGCGTGGCCGATCGGTCGGTGCTCGACTACGACGCCGACGACGAGGCCCGCTACTTCACCGACCCGTCCGGCAACGGGACGTGGAATGTCGAGATGACGATGGCCGAGCCACCGGTGATCGCGGCGGTACACACGTGGCGCCCCGATCCGATGATCGGCGCCGCCGGGACCATTGACGTCAGGGCCGACGCCGGGCAAGGTGGGTTGGGATTTCAAACTAACCGAGTGTCCGATGAGGGGAACACACCATGACCGATCTGACGCGGGAGGCGGCGAGCGCCTTCGTCGCCGCTGCCGGCCTGGAACTCGACGAGGTGTCCGGGACGAAGGTCGTCGGCCACATCGACCTGTCCACCGACCACCACACACCCTGGGGCGTGGTGCACGGCGGCGTCTACACGACGGCGGTCGAATCGGCCGCGAGCATCGGCGCGAGTACCGCGGTCGCCGACCGTGGTGAGTTCGCGGTGGGCGTGCACAACGGCACCGACTTCCTGCGGGCCCGCACCGAGGGGCGGGTCGACGTGGTCGCGGTGCCCATCCAGCAGGGCCGGGTGCAGCAGTTGTGGTCGGTGGTGATCACCGCGACCGACACCGGGAAGGAGGTGGCTCGCGGTCAGGTCCGATTGCAGAACGTGCCCATGCCGGGGTCGAAATAGCCCGGTTCTCAGGCAGGTTCGCGCCGGGAGTTGAGCAGGATGCCGAGCAGTCCGAGGCCGTAGGCCGCGCCACCCGCGAGTACCAGTCCGAGTGATCGGCCGTCGGGGGCGATCACGAGGGAGGCCGCGGCGATCGACGCGATGAAGGCCACGTTGAACACCGTGTCCTGCAGCGCGAACACCTGTCCCCGGCGGTCGTCCTCGATCTCGATCTGCATCGCCGCGTCCCCGGTGAGTTTGATGGACTGCCCGGCGAATCCGAGGAGGAGCGCGCCGCACAGCAGCGACGCCTGCGTGAGGATCGCGACGAGCGTGCACTGCACGAGGAGGGCGAGAATCAGGCCGCCGACGATGGTGCGGGACCGTCCGACGCGCGGGATCAGGAACGGTGTCGAGATCGCCGCCAGCAGCATGCCCGCGGCGGTGGCGCCGACCGCGACACCGAACCCGGCCAGACCGCCGGGCAGGGCGCTGACGGTGGCGGTGTCGCGGAGCACCAGAACCATGATCAGCGTGTTGACACCGAAAACGATCCGGTGCGTGCCTATTCCGATCATTGCGGTCGTCACGCCCGGTGACTGCCACACCGCGACCGCTCCGGTGCGTAGTCCGGCGGCGACGGCGCGGACCGCCCCGTATGCGGGCTTCTCGTCGGCGTGCGGACCGAGGAGCCGATGGTGGAAGCGCGACGCCGCGAACGCGGCCACCGCGGAACCGCAGGCGGCTGCCGCGACGGCGATTCCCGAGCCGCGGTCGCCGGCGCCCACGAGGGAGATGATGGCGACCGATGTCGCGGCTCCGAGTGCGGCGAGGACAGAGCCCGTGGTGGCGAGCACCGAATTGGTGGCCACGAGCCAGGACCGGTGCACCACTCGCGGCAGCGCCGCCGAGACTCCCGCGAGAACGAACCGGCTCACACCGATGGCGGCGAGGGCGAGGAGGAGGAGCGCGGACTCACCGGTCCCGGTCTCCAGCAATACGGCCGTCACCAGAATCAGCAGTCCGCGCAGAACATTCGCCCACAGCAGCACGGCGCGGCGATCCCAGCGGTCGAGGAGCGCGCCCGCGTACGGTCCGATCACCGAGTACGGGAGCAGCAGTACCGCGAAACCGGCGGCGATCGTGACGGGATCCGTTGCGCGCTCCGGGTTGAACAGAATCGCGCCGCCGAGCGCGGTCTGGAACATGCCGTCGCCCAGCTGACTGGCGAATCGCACCGTCGCGAGACGGGCCAGCCCGGGCGACCGCCGGAGGGTGTACGCCGTTCTGCGCCACGCCTCGCGCCGGTCGCCGAGCTGTTTCGCCATTCACAGGAGCCTATCCGGCGGCCGCGACCGACCTGTCCTGCCACCACCGGACGGTCTCCTCGGCGGCCCGGTCCAGTGGCGTCGGGGTCAGTCCGAGCCGGGCCTCGCTCTCGGACGAGTCCATCACGAACGGCTCCTCGAACTGGTACAGCATCTCGGCCAGCTCGCGGCTGCCCTGGTGCACGAGCCCGCCGCCGCGGATCACCCAGCCGGGCAGGGTGCCCACCTTCGGGACGGGAACCCCGCCGGCCTTCGCGTAGGCCTCGACCATCTGCCGCTGGGTGACGGCCGGGACGGTCGGTGCGTGCAGCACCGAGTTCCACAGCGCACGGTCGTGGGCGGCGACGATCATCGCGGCCGCGAAGTCGGGAACGTACGTGAACGAGTGGGGCAGGTCGGCGGAACCGAGGACGCGCATCGTCTTGCCCGCGAGGACGACGGGCACCATGCGCTCGCCGGCGTGCGCGTTCAGCACCTGCGGTCCGAAGAAGTCGGACGCGACGACGCTCACGGTGGGGGTCGAGGACTCGGCGCGGGCCTTCAGCAGCCGGGTCCGGACGCCGCGCTTACCGGAGTCGGCCGACCGCGGGGTGTGCTCGGTCATCGGCTGCTGCGACGTGTCGTACGAGTAGAGGCTCTCGGGGAACACGACGACGGCGCCCACGTGGCCGGCGGCCGCGAGCACGGTCTGCTCGGCGGCGGGGAGTTCGCGCTCCCACGCGTCGGCGCTGTAGGCGGCGTGGATGCAGTGGTAGACGGCGACTGCTCCGTCGAATGCCTCACGCAGTGCGTGGGCGTCGGAGACGTCGACCTTCCGCCGCTCGATCAGGGGATGGTCCGGGCCGCTGCCCGAGCGGGTGAGGACTCGCACCTGCCGTCCCTGTTCGGCGAGCTGCAGGGCGACGGTCCAGCCGACGGGTCCCGCTCCGGTGACGATCTCGATGTTCGACATGTCCGCTCCTGCTGTGAGTCGATTTCGGCGATTCGAGAGCACTGCTCTCTGTCTGATTCGAGAATGCTCCCGTTCGACCGCATTGTCAAGAGCAGTGCTCTCGTTTGTTGACACCGCTCTCGGAAATTGCCACGCTGAACCCCATGCCAGGAACACCACGAGAACGCGCCCGCGAGCAGACGCTGCAGGACATCACGAGGATCGGACGCGAACAGCTGGCCGCGGTCGGCGCCGCTGCCCTGTCGCTGCGGGCCGTCGCACGGGACCTCGGCGTCGTGTCGTCCGCCGTCTACCGGTACGTCAAGAGCCGCGACGAACTGCTGACGCTGCTCGTCGTCGACGGATACAACGAACTCGGCGACGCCGCGGAGGCGGCCGTGGCCTCCGCAGCCGAACCGCGGGAACAGTTCCTGGCGCTCGGCCGTGCGGTGCGCGAGTGGGCGCTGCGCGAGCCCGCCCGCTACGGATTGCTGTTCGGCAGCCCGGTTCCCGGCTACCACGCGCCCGGCGAGCAGACCACGACTCCGGGGACGCGGGTGATCTACGCACTCGTCGGGATCTTCGACAACGCGTTCCGGGCGGGCAAGCTCGAGGCGGCCGCGGCGGCGCCCATCGACGACGAGCTCGCGGCAGACCTCGACCGCATCCGCGCCGAACTCGGACTCACCACCCCCGACCATCTGCTCGCCCGCGGCGTGCTGGTCTGGTCGGCGCTGTTCGGGGCGGTGAACTTCGAGGTGTTCGGGCAGTACGGCGCCGACACGTTCACCACACCGGGGGCACTGTTCGAGCACCACCTCGCGGTCCTGGCCGAGACGGCGGGGCTGCCGGCGGCGTAAAGCGGCGAACCGGACGCAGGTCGCGTCCTCCGTCACATCGCGTCCGCCGCGGTGGGATGATGTTCAGGTGGCGCACGCAGAAGAACCCGAAGATCGAACGGCGTCGACGGAACCGGTGGTCCGGCCCGGCAGCCTGTTGGTCTCGTCCACAGATCTCGTCGAACCCGCATTCCGTCGCACCGTGATCTACGTGATCGAGCACAACGACGCCGGCAGCCTCGGCGTGGTCATCAACCGTCCCAGCGAAACCGCGGTGCACGACGTGCTGCCACAGTGGGCGCCGCTCGCCGCGCGCCCGTCCGCGTTGTACGTCGGCGGTCCCGTCAAACGGGACGCCGCACTGTGCCTGGCGACACTGCGCACCGGCGCGCAGCCCGACGGTGTCGCGGGTCTGCGCCGGGTCCACGGCCGCGTGGTGATGGTGGATCTCGACTCCGACCCCGAGGTCATCGCCCCGCTGGTGGAGGGTGTCCGGATCTTCGCCGGTTACTCGGGATGGACGTACGGTCAGCTCGACTCGGAACTCCAGCGCGACGACTGGATCGTCATCTCGGCCCTCGCGTCGGACGTGGTCGCTCCCGCCCGGGTCGACGTGTGGGCGCAGGTGCTGCGCCGGCAGCCGCTCCCCCTCGCCCTGCTCGCCACCCACCCGATCGACGTCGAGCGCAACTAGACACACCCCGCGCACGTCCCTGGACTGTCGGGGACGGGTGGTATCAACAGAGGTGGGGAACGAAGTGAGGAGGACAGCACACGTGATCGACACCTGTCACGGAACATTGATCGTGCACACGCTCTACGGAGCAGAGTGCACGGACGAGTCGTGCGCTGAGTTGTCCGAGGCCCGGCACGCACTGATCATCGACTGCGACGAATTCGGCGACTGCGTGTGCTCGGCGGAGTTCGCCGAGCAGCTGCGTCACGCATCCTGAGAACCCACCTCGAGCGTCACCCCGACCTCCGACAGGCGTCGGCGCAGCTTCGGAAGATGGCTGCCCGGCCAGTACAGCTGCGCACAGTCCTGGCACCGGCTGAACTCGTGTTCGTTGCCCGCGACGCCCGGTGGTGCCTCGGCCAGCGCCTCGGCACGGGGAACCGGCGCGAGAAGCCCGTTGCAGCGCGCGCACCGGGTGAACGGCGAGATCCGCGACCGAAGGTCGAAGCGGTCCAGCACTTCCCGCAACTGCCGGCGTGGGTCCGTTTCGTGCAGGAACGCGCCGTGGGTGAGCGCCGACCTCTTGAGTAGGCCGGTGTCCCGGGTCAGGACGATGCGATGCTCGGACAGGGAGATGTCCACCAGTTCCGGGTCGGCGAAGTCGTTGCGGTAACGGGTGTCGAAGCCCAGCAGGCGGAGGTAGCGGGCGAGTCGGCCGAGATGCACGTCGAGCACGAACGTCGGGTCCCGCAGCGGTCGGGGACGCAGTTTCGTGACTCCGGTCAGATCGAGTCGCTCGAACATCGGGTACACCGCGACGCGTTCGCCGCCGCGCAGCAGGTGGGCGAAATCGACGGACACCTCGTCGACGAGGATCAGATCCACCTCGGTGTGCGGGACGCCCAGCGCCTCGATCCGGTCCTTCACCGACGGGGTGCCGTCGAACTCGTGCTCGAAAGTGTGCTTGCGCCGCACCGGCGGCAGAAAGTCGTTCAGCTCCTCGTAGAAGCGGAATTCGCAGTGACGAAGTGGCTCGGGCATCGGCATTTCACGTCCTCATGCCACAGTACTGGCCGACTCCTCGCGGCTGCGCTTCGAATACTGCTGCGCGAGCGCGGCGCAGACGATCAGCTGGATCTGGTGGAAGATCATCAGCGGCAGCACGATCAGCCCCACCGGCTGTCCCACGAACAGGACCGAGGCCATCGGCAGACCCGTCGCGAGACTCTTCTTCGATCCGCAGAAGACGATGACGATCCGGTCGGGAACGGAGAATCCCAGCTTCCGGCCGGCCAGGGCCGTGACGGCGAGCACGACCGCGAGGACGACGCAGCACACCAGCACGACACCGATCACCTGCCAGACCGTCACGGTGTGCCAGATTCCCTCGTTCATGCTCGCGCTGAACGCCGAGAAGACCACGAGGAAGATCGAGCCGCGATCCACGATCCGGGTGGGCTCGGAGTGCTTCTGCAACCAGTCGATGACGAGCGGCCGGATCAGCTGGCCGACGAAGAACGGCAGGAGAAGCTGCAGCACGATGTCGAGGATCGACGAGAAATCGACGTGGGCGTCGCCGGTGGTGTTCATCAGCAGGATCACCAGCGCCGGTGTCACGAACACACCGATGAGATTGGAGAACGACGCGCTCACGATCGCCCCGGCCACGTTGCCCTTGGCGATGGACGTGAACGCGATCGACGACTGGACCGTCGACGGAACCAGGCACAGGTACAGGATGCCGGTGTACAGGTCCTCGCTGAGCACCCCCGGCACGAGGATGCGCAGCGCGAGCCCGATCAGCGGGAAGAGCACGAACGTCGCGGCGAACACGACCGAATGCAGCCGCCAGTGTTTCAGCCCCTTCAGCGCCTCCTGCGGCGACAGCCGCGCGCCGTACAGCAGGAACAGGATGCCGATCGCGATCCGGGTGGCCCAGTCGAGCACCGTCTGACCGGTCCCCGACACCGGGAACACGCTCCCCAGGATCGCCACGGCGACGATGCCGAGGACGAACCCGTCGAGGTGGAACCGGCTGAGAAATTTCACTGCGTCGAGGGTAGAGCGGCGTCGTCACGACCCTTCGTGCGGACGCTCAGCACCGCGAGGACGCCGCACAGGGCGGCGCCGATGATCGCGAGTTCGATGATGGCCACGTGCATGCCCTGGACGGTGATGGTGATGCCCGCGCAGATGGACGGCACGGCGAGACCGACGTAACCGACGGTGAAGAACGCGGCGAGCGTCCCGCCCTGGGCGTCGGGGGCGTGCTCCGCGGCGGCGGCACCCACGGCCCGCATCGCTCCGGCGAACGAGAGACCGTGTCCCACACCGACGATGACGGTCACGACGCACAGCAGGGCGAGGGACGGCACGAAGTCGACGACGAGCAACCCGATCATGCCTGCGCCGACGGCGCCGATGCCCAGGGTTCGGCAGAGTACGGTTCCGAGCCGATTGGCCACGAGTTGCGCTGTCACCGAGCAGATCATGACCAGTGCGGCGGCACCGCCGGCGACCACGAGGTTGCTCACGCCGAGCAGGCCGATGATCCACGTCGGGACCACCGACTGGAACAGGCCGACGGCGCCCCACGCCAGCGCGACGCCGAGGGAGGACAGCCAGAACACCTGACGGATGGGTGCGGGGACGTGCGGGACCTGGAACACCTGGGTGGGTCGTGACTGCCCGCCGGTGGGTGCGGGGAGCAGCAGCACCATGATCAGCGCGGGCAGGAGTGCCAGCGCGAACAGCACGTACGGCAGGACCAGGGCGTGCGGCAGGTACTGCGCGACGGCCCCGCCGAACAGCGGGCCCAGCGACGCACCGAGCGCGGTGGTGAGGGTGGCGGCGAGACCCGCCCGGCGCAGGTTCCGGGCCGGTTCGTGCTCGATGAGGGCGGCGGACCCGGCGGCCGAGCACGCGCCGACGGCGATGCCCTGGGCGATTCGGCCGAAGAACAGCCAGAGGGTCGAGTCGGCGAACGCGAGGACCACGGCGCCCAGCGCGCTGAAGGAGATGGCGGCCAGTAACACGAAGCGGCGTCCCAGTGCGTCGGACAGCGGGCCGAAGAACAGCAGCGAGGGAAGCAGTCCGGCGACGTAGACGGCGAAGATCAGCGTCTGGACCAGCGGGGTGAATCCGAACTCGTGGCGATAGAGCGAGTACAGCGCCGTGGGGATGTTGGCGCCGAGGAGCAGCACGACGAGGAGGTAGTTCAGGCCGTGGAAGTGGCGGCTGGTGGTGCGGGCCGTGACGGTCGGGACGGTGTCGGCGTGAGCGGTTGACGTGGACGTGTGGGGTCGCCTCCTCGGGCTGTCCGAATACATGGGACGTCCTACGTAGTTTAGGCGGGCCGGTCGTCAGTCGCGAGCCGGCGAGGTGTGAGGATGAGTACATGGCAGTGGTTCGGCGCGAGTCCGCGTATCAGCAGTCCCTGGACTGGATGCGTGGCCGGATCGCCCAGGGCGACTGGACGGTGGGCGAGCGGATCCCGACGGAACCCGAGCTGATGACGCTGCTCGGGGTCGGGCGCAACACCGTGCGCGAGGCCATCAAGACCCTCACGTCGACGGGCATCCTCGAGATCCGGCGCGGGTCCGGGACGTTCGTGCGGGCCCGCACCGACATCGGCGGGCTGCTCGGGCGGCAGGTCGCGGTCGCCGAGATGCTGAACGTCTTCGAAGTCCGGCGGGCGCTCGAGACCGAGGCCGTCCGCCTGGCATGCGGTCGCCGCACGGACGACGATCTGCGGTCCCTGTCTGCGCTACTCGACGAGCGGCAGCGAACGACGGATCAGCCGTCCCGGTTCGCGGACGCCGACCTCGCGTTCCACCTCGGGGTCGTGGAGGCCGCGCACAATCCGGTGCTGTCCGACCTGTTCGCCGGCATCCTCGAACCCACCCGCGCCACGTACGACTTCACCGAGGGCGTCCACCCCCCGTCGCTGACCACCGACGACCACCGTGCCGTCGTCGACGCGATCGCCGCCCGCGACGAGGACGCCGCGGTCCGGGCTGCCCTCGGCTACCTCGACCGCGTGCTCGACGCGGTGCACCAGGCCTCCCGCCCGTGAGTGGTTGACGAGTCCCTGCACTCCCGGGCCACTCACGGGCGGCGGAGCCGCCTGTCGGCGAACGTGTTGAGCGCCCCGGCCATGTCCTCGGCCCGTGCGCTGGTGACGGTCAGCCGGTCGCCGCATGCGGTCGTGACGATCACGGCGGGACCGGTCCTCGTCACGACGCCGTAGTTCCGTCGGCCCTTCACCTTGAGTCCCCAGCCGCCGAAGTCGTCGAACGGCTTGATCACGTCGACGCGGGCGCCCTCGATCTCGTCGACGCCGTACTGCAGGGCGGTCATGCCCATGTTCACCACCCGGATACCGGACGGATCGACGATCACCCGGAAGCGAAGCAAGCTCACGATCAGCAGCCCGACCGGCACGAACACCGCGAGGGGCCACCACCCGTCGACGAGCAGGCAGACGGCGACAGCGGGCGCGACACCCAGCAGCAGGAGCAACACCAGCGAGCCGACGGTGCCGAAACCGACCGTGTCCGCGACCGTCGCCGGGTCGTCGGCGCGCGGCAACCGGGGGTCGGGTGGACTCGTGGCGGACACCCGGGACCGGTAGTCGCGCAGCAGGGCGGCGCCGAGCAGGCCGACGACCGCGCCGATCACGACGCCGAGGCCGAGCGACCACAACGGAAGTTCGGTATTCGAGACGTCTGTGACGTCGAGTTGGACGTAGAGCAGCACCACCTGCACCGTCAGGATCAGACCGACCACGGACAATCCGACGACGAGCATCGTGCGACGCATCATCAGCATCGCCTGGGCCAGGGCGGCGATCGCGGCGCATCCGCCACCGAACAGCACCGTCACCAGGGCAAACGTCCAGGCGCTGGACATCGGGGTGGCGAAGCCGTCGGGCGAGGTGGTGGTCCAGTGGGTGGCGATCTCCGCCGGGAGCCGCGGTTCCCAGACCTTCGTGAGGATCACCCCGCACAGGGCGGCGACCACCGGCAGCAGGAGACCGAACACTGCGCCTGCGGGGTCGACGACGCGCGAGGACTTCACCGGACGGGCCGTCGCCAGCCGGTCAGGACGGCTGGCAGGCGCCCTTCAGCGAGCACGCGCCGCAGGAACTGCCGCACCCGCCGGTGTCGGCAGCGGGCACCGCCGCGGCGGCACGGGCACCGAGCGATCCGCCCGTCGCCGCGGTGAGAGCGGCAGCCACGACGCTGACGAGGACGGCGCCGATTCCGAAGACTCCGCCGATCAGGATTCCGGCGATTCCGCCGATGACGAGGAGCCCGGCAGCGGCAAGCAGGGTGGGCCCTGCGACCTTGTTGGCCAGCGCGAACGTCTGATCGTCGCGCATCGTCTCGGGGGTGCGGACACCCGCCCACCGGTTGCGCGGGAGGCGCTCGGCGAGGCCTGCAACGGCGACACCGGAGACAGCGACGGCGAGCACGAACAGCACGACGGAGGCAATCAACACGTGACCAGGATACGGCGGACCCGGACGCGCAGGTGAGCCCGGGTGGGGTGAGGCTCTACCCTGGTTGACGGTATCCCCCTAATTCAGAATGTCAGCCAAGTAGATAGCGACCACAGTGACCGAGCACGTGCAGCCCGCCAACCCGTCCGACGCGACCCCGCAGCACCGCTACACCGCGGAACTCGCCGGCCAGATCGAGCAGCGCTGGCAGGACCGGTGGAGCGAGGAGGGCACGTTCAACGCGCCCAACCCGGTCGGTCCCCTCGCCGGCGACGTTCCCGCGGACAAGTTGTTCGTGCAGGACATGTTCCCGTACCCGTCGGGGACGGGTCTGCACGTGGGCCACCCGCTCGGCTACATCGCCACCGACGTGTTCGCCCGCTATCACCGCATGCAGGGCCACAACGTGCTGCACACCCTCGGCTACGACGCGTTCGGTCTGCCTGCCGAGCAGTACGCGGTGCAGACGGGCACGCACCCGCGGACCACCACCGAGGCCAACATCGGCAACATGAAGCGGCAGCTGCGCCGCCTCGGGCTCGGCCACGACGAACGCCGCACGTTCGCGACCACCGACACCGACTTCTACCACTGGACGCAGTGGATCTTCCTGCAGATCCACGACGCGTGGTTCGACAAGGAGGCGGGCAAGGCCCGGCGCATCTCGGAGCTCGAGGCCGAGTTCGTGTCGGGTGCGCGGTCGCTGGAGGACGGACGGGACTGGGCGTCGCTGTCCGTGTCCGAGAAGGAGGCGGTCCTCGACTCCTACCGCCTCGTCTACCACTCCGATTCGATGGTCAACTGGTGTCCCGGTCTGGGCACGGTGCTGGCGAACGAAGAGGTCACCGCGGACGGTCGCAGCGACCGCGGCAACTTTCCCGTGTTCCGTAAGCACCTGCAGCAGTGGATGATGCGCATCACCGCGTACTCGGACCGTCTGGTGGACGACCTGGAGTACCTGGACTGGCCCGAGAAGGTCAAGACCATGCAGCGCAACTGGATCGGGCGCTCGCACGGTGCGCAGGTGAAGTTCGCCGTGGCGGTCGAGCGGAGCGAGGGTGAATCCACGGTCCACGACGTCGAGGTGTTCACGACGCGTCCGGACACGCTGTTCGGCGCGACGTACGTGACGCTGGCGCCGGAGCACGAACTGGTGGACGACATCGTTGCGGCCGAGTGGCCCGAGGGTGTCGATTCGCGCTGGACCGGTGGTGCCGCGACTCCCGCTGAAGCGGTTGCGGCGTACCGGAAGTCGATCGCGTCGAAGTCGGATCTCGAGCGTCAGGAGTACAAGGAGAAGACGGGTGTCTTCCTCGGCACCTACGCCGTGAACCCGGTGAACGGGCACAACCTGCCGGTGTTCATCGCCGACTACGTCCTCACCGGCTACGGCACGGGCGCCATCATGGCCGTCCCGGGTCACGACCACCGCGACTACGAGTTCGCGACCGAGTTCGGCCTCGACATCGTCGAGGTGATCTCCGGCGGCGACCTCACCAAGGACGCGTACACCGGCGACGGCACCATCGTGAACTCCGATTTCCTGAACGGGATGAGCGTCGCCGACGCCAAGAAGGCGATCACCGACCGCCTGGAAGCGGACGGCACCGGCAAGGGCACCATCCAGTACAAGCTGCGCGACTGGCTGTTCGCGCGTCAGCGGTACTGGGGCGAGCCGTTCCCGATCGTGTACGACGCCGAGGGCAACGCGCACGCCCTGCCGGAATCGTCTCTGCCGGTGGAGCTCCCGGAGGTCGAGGACTACGCACCCGTGTCGTTCGATCCCGACGACGCGTCCTCGGAGCCCTCTCCCCCGCTGGCGAAGGCCGTCGACTGGGTCGACGTCGAACTCGACCTCGGTGACGGACTGCAGACGTACCGCCGCGACACCAACGTGATGCCGCAGTGGGCGGGCAGCTCGTGGTACCAGCTGCGGTACATCGACCCCACCAACCCGGACGTGTTCTGCGACAAGGAGAACGAACGGTACTGGACGGGTCCGCGGCCGGAGATCCACGGACCGAACGATCCCGGCGGCGTCGACCTGTACGTCGGCGGTGTCGAGCACGCGGTGCTGCACCTGCTGTACTCGCGGTTCTGGCACAAGGTGCTGTTCGACCTCGGCTATGTCAGCTCGAGCGAGCCGTACCGCCGGCTGTACAACCAGGGCTACATCCAGGCGTACGCGTACACCGACGCGCGTGGCGTGTACGTGCCCGCCGACGAGGTGGAGGAGAAGGACGGCAAGTTCTTCCACCAGGGCGTCGAGGTCAACCGCGAGTACGGGAAGATGGGCAAGAGCCTCAAGAATTCCGTGTCGCCGGACGAGATCTGCGAGGAGTACGGCGCCGACACGCTCCGCGTGTACGAGATGTCGATGGGCCCGCTGGACACGTCCCGTCCGTGGGCGACCAAGGACGTCGTCGGTGCGCAGCGCTTCCTGCAGCGCGCCTGGCGTGTGGTGGTCGACGAGGAGTCCGGTGCACTGCGCGTCACCGACGACGCCCCGACGGAGGACACGCTGCGCGCGCTGAACAAGGCGATCGCCGGTGTCGGCGAGGACTACACGGCCCTGCGGGACAACACGGCGGCGGCCAAGCTGATCGAGTACACCAACCACCTCACCAAGGCGTACCCCGGCGGTGCCCCCCGCTCGGTGGTGGAGCCGCTGGTGCTGATGCTGGCACCGCTGGCCCCGCACCTCGCGGAGGAACTGTGGTCGCGGCTCGGGCACGAGAAGTCCCTGGCCCACGGACCGTTCCCGGTGGCCGAGGAGAAGTGGCTGGTGGAAGACACCGTCGAGTACCCGATCCAGGTCAACGGCAAGGTCCGCAGCCGCGTGACCGTCGCCGCCGACGCCCCGCGCGAGGAGATCGAGAAGATCGCGCTGGCCGACGACAAGATCGTGGCGCTCCTCGACGGCCAGGATCCCCGCAAGGTGATCGTCGTCCCCGGCAAGATGGTCAACATAGTGCGCTGACGCGCCCGTGAGTACTTGTTAACCACGGGCGGTTGATAAGTACTCACGGGTGGTTTGATACATGGGTGCAACTCGTGATCGAGGCAACCGACCTTCCCGGATCGTCGTGCCCGCCGGGGGCCAATTTCCCCGGCTACGACAACATCCACGTGGCGGTGCAACGCCGCGGTGCCCACGCCGGCCTGCTCGGTCTGCATCCGGGAGACGCGACCACCGCGCGCTGGGTTCTCGACTGCACGGCGACCCCGACGCCGACGGGTCTCGACATCACCGGACCGTACGTGCAGGGCCGTCCGGGCGCGCGGTTCGTCTACCTGTCGTGGGGGGCGGTCGATGCCGACGGCGGATTCGACATGTTCCGCCGGGCGAAGTTGATGTGGGACGCGGTGGATCCGGCGACTGCGGAGGCCGCGTCGGCTGCCGGTCGCATCACGGCGCGGCTCGGGCTCACCGACGCCCGCGGAAATCCGCTGTGCGCTGCGGTGTGTCCGCCGTCGATCGAGTGGTCGGTGTAGCCGATCGCCGTATCCCCTGCGCGTAGGGTGAGGGTATCGGCGGCACTTCGCATGCGAACGCCCAAGATCGCGTCGCCGCCGACAGAGATATCGGCTGCCTCGCGGCCGAGGCGGGAGCGTCGTCATGACGCTACAACAGGATCGCAACTTTCCGGGTCGTCTTCACGGTGCCCATACTCGTGGCGGCCCGGCGCAGTCGCCGCGCCTGCGGTTGAAGCCCGAAGCGCCCGGTGCGGGCACTGTGGACGGCGCCTGGTGGCCCCGATCGCGCGACCTCACCGTGGAGATTCCGGATCTGGTTGCGCTGGTGGCAATTCGAGTGGGTGTCGTCGTTCGGGTCGTGTACGACATCAAGGCCTGGCTTCCTGCTCCGCGCCGCATGATGGTTGCGGGTCGATCGGTGCATCTCGACGGCTACGAGTACCAGCCGATCAACACCCTGTACGTGAGCGGTGTGAAGCGGACGAGGCTGACGCTTCTGGTGGTGCCCCCCGAGGCCGATGCCCGCTATGCCGATTCGACGATGCACAGGGCGGCCAACCCCAACAGTGCCCTGACCGCCGACGAGCTGCTGATGTCGGGCATCAGGGGCATCAGGGATGGCTTCGACCGCACCTCGAGCGCGAAGGGACGTGAACGATGACGCACGACGAAAACATCACGCATTCCGGTCGTGGGCTGGGACTCTCTCGGCCGACGGCCGACGGTGGGCAGCCTTTCGACGCACCCACCCGGACCCCGAGACTGCTCCTGCGCGCTCGTGGCGAGGTCTCGGAGGGTGTCGTCGACGGGGCGTGGTGGCCCCGGACCACCAACCTGACCACCGAATTGCACGACCTGATCAGCGCACTGACGGATCGAGTGGGAACGACCGAACGCGTCGCCTTCGACTGGAACTCGTTGAGCATCTCGCAACGCGGCATCGACCGGCAGGACGGAATCGAGGTGTCCGGCCCGGATCCGGACCAGCCGCCCGACATCATGTACGTCTTCGGTACCGACGGACGTCGGCTCGACATCCTGATCGTCGGACCCAACACGGACGCCGACAATGCTTTCGAGGCGATGCAGAGGGCGGTCGGTCTCGCTCCGGACCGATAGACGCTATCGGCTCTCGGACCCGTGCAGGGCCGGCGGCCGTTCGAGGTGACGGGGACGCTTCTCCCGCATCCACGGCAGCGCTGCGGACGCGATCAGGACGACGGCCATTCCCGCCCACTGCGGCGGGGACAGTTGCTCGCCCAGCAGAATCTGCGCGGCCAGTCGTCGGCATCGCCGGCGGCAAAGGCGTCCAGTGCGGTTCTGGGTCTGATCGTGATCCTGGTGCGCCGCGGAATCCCGGAGTCGCCGCGCTGGCTCCTGAAGAACGGCCGCGTGGCCGACGCCGAGGCCGTGGTCGAGAAGATTTACGAGGAGAAACTCGACCTGAGCAAGGTCACGGTCGAGGACACGGCGGACAAGCCGAAGGCCGACATCCGGATCTACTTCCGGGGCCAGTACCTTGCCCGGCTGATCATGTGCAGCGCTTTGTATCTGGCGGTCGTCACCCCGCTCGACGCACTGCTGACCTTTCTGCCCACGATCCTGTCGGGCTTCTCGATCTCCGGCGACGGTTCCGCGGGGCTCATCGTCGAAACCGTCATCATCGGGCTCATCGTCGCCGGATCCATTCCCGCGCTGTTCCTGGTCGAGAAGTGGGGCCGGCGTCCGATCGCCGTGGTCCCGCTGGCACTGATGGTGATTCCGCTGGCAGGACTGTGGTTGTGGGCGGACGGGCCCCTCTGGTTCATCGTCGCCGCCTTCTGCGCGTACGCGTTCATCTCCGGCGGTCCGAGCATCCTGGTGTGGATCTACCCCAACGAACTCTTCCCCACCGAGTTCAGGGCGACTGCGGTGGGAATCGCCACCGCGGTGAGCCGGTTCGGTGCCGCGACGGGCACGTACCTGCTGCCGCTGAGTATCTCGGCGCTGGGAACCGGCACCACGATGCTCTTCGGTGCAGTGCTGACGGCGGTCGCATTCGTGATCTGCTTCTTCATGTCTCCGGAGACGAAGGGGAAGTCACTGGAAGAAGTGTCCTCCGTAACCACTGCTCCGGCCATGGGGGCGAGCGCTCCACGGCTGGAGAAGTTGGAGGAGGCCTCCGCCCCGCGAACCTGACGAATCGTTCCCGTCCGCCCCTGCCGACTCCGCGACGTCGGCAGGGGCGGACCCCTGTGCGGACATGTCCCGCTGCCTGGGAGAAGGGTCTCCCCACCGCGCCGGTGCTGCGTTACTCTCACCACTAGAACACGTTCTATCCGACTGAGGAGTTCGCATCATGGCACCGTCCGCAGAAGACATCCGCAAGACCGTCGAGAGGTACATCGAGGCGGTGGCGACCGGGACCGCCGACGACGTCGTCTCGCTGTACGCCGAGGGCGCCACCGTGGAGGATCCGGTGGGTACCGAGCCCCGGACCACGGTGGAATCGCTGCGGGAGTTCTACGGGGTGATCGAACCGCTGAAGCAGACCGGCGAGCTCCTGACGCTGAAGATCGCCGGCAACTCGGCCGCGTTCCACTTCTCCCTCGTCACCGACCTTGGTGAGCAGAAGCTCGAGATCGCGCCGATCGACGTGATGACGTTCGACGACGACGGCAAGATCACGTCCATGCGCGCCTTCTGGTCGCAGGAGGACATGATCACGAGCTGACCGACTGCCGGGGCCCGGCAACCACACCGCAATTCGGCCCGGCTGATCAGCGTCTGTGCTTACCATGGCGTGGTGGCCACCGACGTCGCCGGGCAGGCCGCACGGCGTGCCCGACGCAGAGCAGTCGTTCGAGCCGGTACGCGCCCCGGGCGCGCACCGCGTAGCTGGCTGGCGGTCGCCGGGGCCCTGACCGTCACGGTGCTCGTGGCGTGTTCCTCGGGTTCCGGGTCCAACCCCGATCCGGTCGACCTGGACCGGGCCACCGACAACGGGCAGCTTCCGTGGACGGAAGTGCTGCTTCCGCCGCAGACGCCGACGACGGTTCCGTTCGGTCCGCCGGGCACCGACCTGCCGAGCGAGCCCCGCCCTGCCGGGATCCGGGTGATCGGCGACCGTGCCGGCCTTTACGGCGGAAGTCCCGACAGGGTGCTCTGCGATCGGCAGCGTCTCGTCGACGACCTCGAGCAGGATCCGGCGAGGCTGCAGGCCTGGTCGAGTGTGTTCCAGGTCGACGACGTGCGGAACTACGTCCGGACCCTGACTCCAGTGCTGCTCCGTGCGGACACCCGTGTCACCAATCACGGCTTCGACGACGGGCATGCGAGCGCGTTCCAGTCCGTCCTCGAGGCGGGAACCATCGTGCTGATCGACGACCACGGCGTTCCCCGCGTCCGATGTGTGCGCGGAAGCCCACTGCTGTCCCCGGTGGTGAACGAGAACGCGGACGTGCAGGGTGATCCGTGGCCGGGTTTCCAGCAGGACAGGTTGTACGTCGTGCAGCCCTCCAACCTGGCGATGACCGAAGTGACCGTGGTGGATCTGATGACCGGTGGACTGTCGTCGGTGCCGATCGGTTCCGGCCCGCAGCAGCCGGCGGAGCGCCCGAATCCGGTGGCACCCGTGGAAGCCCAGGCGCCGGTGGCGGATTCGCCGCCTGCGGTGGTGCAGCAAGCCGCTCCCCGTCCCGCGCCGGCTCCCTCCCCGGAACCTGCGCCTCCGCCCGCTCCGGCTCCGCCCCCGCCCCCGCCACCTCCCCCGCCGCCCGCACCCGAACCGCCGGTGAATTACCCGCCTCCCCCCGCGCCGGCGCCCGCACCGCCGCAGCAGATTCAGGTGCAGATACCGGGTCTGCCACCCATCGTCATCCCCATTCCCAACTGAGGGTCGGTCGCGGAGTACTCGGCTACAGGGTGACGAGGGCGGTGTTGATCACGATCGCCTGGGTGAAGAGCGTCCAGTCGTTGATGATGTGCGCGCCCGTCGAGACCCACAGATTCTTGGTGCGGATGTAGGCGAGTGTGAGGATCAGTCGGGCCCCGCCGATCACGATGAAGGCCTGAGCGAAGTTCCAGTCGTAGGTTGGTAGATGGGCGGCGCCGAACCACACCGCACTGAGCAGCCAGGCCAGGACGATCGCGGTCTTACGGGACAGCTTCGCCTTGGCGAACAGGAAGTACATCAACGCGAGGAACGGGACGATGGTGAAGACTTCTTCGCCAACCAACTGGATCCCGGTTCCGACGTAGAACGCGGCGGTGTCGAGTGCACCACCCTCGCCCGCACCGTCGACGGCCTTGTTGGACGCTACCCCGAACAGGGCCCGCACGATCAACGCCAGCACCGACGTGACAACGAGGTTGAGCACGGCGAAGCCGATCATCGTGAGGACGTCCCGGCCGTGCACCTTCCGGAACAACGCTGTCCAGTGCTCGCGCGTCACCATCGCCAGCACGACGAGCGGGATACCGACGAACAGGATGCGCGGAATGAGCGCAACGAAGTTGTCGGTCTGCGGGAGGAGGATCAAGGCCGCGAAGCCGACTGCGACCGAGGCCCATGCCAGGGCCCACTGCCGCACCGACAGCGCGGTCGGCGTCCCGTTGTAGAAGGGGAAGTCGGCGTCGTCACGGCGC
The DNA here is from genome assembly GCF_030056875.1 of Rhodococcus sp. IEGM 1351. Lineage (NCBI taxonomy): Bacteria > Bacillati > Actinomycetota > Actinomycetes > Mycobacteriales > Nocardiaceae > Rhodococcus > Rhodococcus sp. IEGM 1351. The sequence continues at coordinate 140,464 of NZ_JASHKU010000010.1, forward strand.
TCGATCAGGGGACCGAAGCGGTCGTTCGACGACGCCGCTTCGTGGACGGGAACGGCACTCGGGCCGGAACCACTACTCACGATCAGCCCCTCTGCAGGTGGGTGGACTCAGGTGGCAATTTTCGCAGCAACCCCCGACCGCGACCACCCGACGCGCCCGCCGGGTCGCACAACGGACGGTTAACGGAAAGCGACTTATATATACCTGCGGCAAATTTCTTGTACTTGTATTGACATGTTGTCCTGGGTGGGTCCACAGTGAGTCGCATGACAACTCAACGACGCTACGACGTGGTGGTCGTCGGTGCCGGAATCGTCGGCCTCGCGCACGCGTATCACGCGCGCAACCGAGGCCTGTCCGTGGCGGTGATCGACCACGCCGACCGCGTTGCGGGGGCGTCCGTCCAGAACTTCGGCCACGCCTGCATCACCGCCCAGTCGGGCGTCGCCCGCGACTACGCCCAAGCGGGCCGGGAGCACTGGCTCGACCTGGCACGCAAGGCCGGGTTCTGGTCCGCCGAATCCGGAACGTACTGTGTGGCAAGACATGACGACGAGCTGGCAGTCATGACCGAGTTCGCGGCCGTACGCGGACCGGCCGAAGTGGAACTGCTGTCCCGAGACCGGATCCTCGGCGCGTTACCCATCGTCGGCGACCGCGTCGTCGGGGGCATGTACATGGCCGACGACCTCCAGGTGAACCCGCGGGAAGCGGCCCCCGCCATTGCGCAGTGGCTCGAAGTGTCGGGCGTCGACTTCTTCTGGCGGACCGCCGCAACCGGATTCGAGACCGGCGTCGTTCATACCTCGCGGGGCGATCTGCACGCGGCGACGGTGTTCGTCACCGTCAACTACGACATCGACCGCCTGTTCCCGGGGCCGGCCGAGCGCGGGGGGCTCCTGCGGTGCCGGCTCCACATGATGCGCGCGAGGATTCCGTTGTCCGCGCCGTTGCCCGCACCGCTGTTCACGGGCTGGTCGCTCGTGCGGTACAGCGGTTTCGAGAATCTTCCCGCGACCGCGGCGCTCGCGGCACGGCTCCGCGACGAGTACCCCGACTACGTCGACCTCGGCCTCCACCAGATGTACACACCACAGCCCGATGGATCGATCCTGCTGGGCGACACGCACATCCGCGAGATCTCGGCCGAGCCGTTCCAGTCGGAGAAGGGGTTCGAGGTGCTGATCCGTGAAGCCGCCGCCCTCTTCGGCGTCTCGGACGTCACCGTCACCGAACGCTGGCAGGGCGTGTACAGCTCGGCCCCCGATTCGGAATTCCTGATCGAGGAGCCGATCGACGGCGTGCACATCGTCACCGTGACCACCGGGATCGGCATGACCACCGGCATGGGCCTGGCGAAGGACCGCATCGACCACGTCTTCGGCCACGAAACCGCGTCCGCCTTGGCGTAACAGCAGTATCCCGCACGCACATTCACCGAACACCGAGAGGGACACGACAATGGGAACACATCACCGCGACATCAGCCTCGTCGTCTTCGACATGGCAGGCACCACCGTGGAGGACAGCGGGCTGGTCCAGCAGTCCTTCCTCGCCGCGGACGCGCATGCCGGACTGTCGAAGACGGAGGAGGACCGCCTGCGGATGCTCGACTACGTCTCCGACACCATGGGCCAGTCCAAGATCGTCGTCTTCCGCCATCTCAGCGGCGGAAACGAGGAGCAGGCGCAGGCCGCGAACAAGGAATTCGAACGCTGCTACTCGCAACTCGTCGACGACGGCCGGTGCAGCGCCGTCCCCGGCGCCGAGGAACTCTTCGGTTCGCTGCGTGAGCAGGGCATCAAGACGGCGCTCACCACCGGGTTCGCGCGCGAAACGCAGATGTCGATCATCCGCGCGCTCGGCTGGCAGGACGTCGCCGACGCCGTGTTGTGCCCCGGAGACGGCGTCCGCGGCCGCCCCTTCCCGGACCTGGCGCTGACCGCGTTGATGCGCACCGGCGCCCCGTCCGTGCAGTCCATGGTGGTGCTCGGCGACACCACGTCCGACGTCACCACCGGCCTCCGCGCCGGAGCACTCGCCTCCGTGGGCGTGCTCACCGGCGCCCACGACGCCACCCAGCTGGCCGGGGCCGGGGCCACCCACGTGCTCGACAGTGTCGCGGACCTGCCCGGTCTGCTCGCCGAACTGCGCAACGCCTGATGCCGGCGGCCGGCTAACTTCCGTTGCCGTCGTCCGACGGAAGGCGGGGGTCGATGGTGCGGGCGTTCACGATGCTGAAGGCGACGAGGTCGGGACGGTACCGATCGTCCGCGTACTCGAACGTGTCGCCGTTCTGATCCCGCGACGTCCGACGTTCCCGAAGCAACGGGCTGCCGGGGTCGATCCCGAGATTCTCGGCGTCGACCCCGGTCGCGGCGACGGCGTCGAGCACGTGCTCCATCGATTCGAAGCGGACGCCGCGCGAGGTGAGGTAGTCGGTGATCGATCCGGTGTCGATGTCGAACTCGAACAGCAGGGAGCCGACGCGCTCGGTGAACGTGCTCCGCTCGATCATCGTCGGTTCGCCGTCCAGCAGCCGGACGCGGAGCACCTCGACGACGAAGTCGTCCGTGGTCAATCCCAATGCGCCGGCGGCAGGTTCGGACACGCGGCGACGTGAGATCTCGAGCGTGTGGCTCCCCGCGGCGCGGCCGGTGCGACGCGCCCATTGGGAGAACGGTGTGAACGTGTCCAGGGTCTGCGTGATGTCGTGGCTTCGCACCACGGCCGGCTTCCCCTGGGACAGCAGGATCAGCCCCTCGTTCTTCAATGTCGCCAGCGCTTGGCGCACGGGACCGCGGGACACCTCGAACTCCGCGCACAGCATGCTCTCGCTGGGCAGCGACTCACCCACCGCGTACTGCCGCTGCATGATGCGCTGCCGGAGCTGGAGTGCGACGAACTCATGGCGGGAGCGTGCCTCCACCATTGCGCATCACTCCACTTCCCCGGTCGGTCGACGATCGCCACTGCGAGTCAGGTGCATTCTAATGGCGCCGTCGCTACGCTACATTGCGAGAACACGTTCCAGCCGGTGGAGGGATGCGGAGAATGGCGTCGTCGACGGAGCGGATCGTCACGGTCGACGGATTCCGTTGGCAGATTACCGAACTGGGTGACGGCCCACCCGTCGTCCTGTGCCACGGATTCCCGGGCCTCGGCTACAGTTACCGACATCAGATGCGGGCCCTCGCGGCGTCCGGGTACCGCGCGATAGCCCCGGACATGCCCGGCTACGGCGGCACCGACGTGCCCCGCGACATCGACGACTACACGAACGAGCGGGTGTCGGACGCGCTGATCGGTCTGCTCGACAGTCTCGGTCACGAGCGTGCCGTGTTCGTCGGCCACGACTTCGGCGCGCCGGTCGCCTGGACCGTCGCACTGCGTCACCGCGCACGCGTGTCCGGGCTAGTACTACTGGCTGTCCCCTACGCACCCGACCGGTTCCCGCTGCGACCGTCGGAAATCTATGCGTCGATGGCGCGCAAGCACTTCCTGCACATCCACTACTTCCAGGAACCGGGTGTCGCCGACCGCGAACTCGACGCCGATCCCCGCGGATTCCTGCACCAGCTGTTCTACGCGTTGTCGGGCGCCTACCGCTATCTGGACATCTGGCAGCACCCCTCGGACGGCAACGGCTACCTGGACGTGTTACCCGAAGCCCCACCCCTGCCGTGGTCGTGGCTGACGGAGGACGAGTTCGACCATTATGTGGAGGTCTTCACCCGGACGGGATTCACCGGCGGACTGAACTGGTACCGGGCGTACGATGCCAATTGGGAACGCTCCAGGAATCTCGCCGGAGCCGACATCGAGGTGCCGACGCTGTTCGTGGCCGGTGCGCACGATCCCGTCCTCACGATGAGTGGTGCGCAGGCCCTCGACCGGATGCGCGACACCGTCCCCGACTTGCGCGGACTCCATCTCGTCGAGGGCGCCGGGCACTTCGTCCAGCAGGAAAGACCGGAAGAGGTGAACGAGTTGCTGCTCACGTTCGTCGCGGGCCGAACAGGCGACGACGACGGCGACTCGGCTCGGGCAGGTGACCGATCGACTCGAGGTGCGCGGTGAACGCCTCCGCGTCCGCGTGAGTGCTCCCCTTCGGCCTGCCCTCGGCCCAGTCGGCGAACAGCGCGAAGAATCGGTCGCCGAGGGCTGCGCGGACGTGGGGAAGGTGAGCGCCCACTTCCCCGGACCGCTTGCGGAGCAGGGCCTTCGATGCGGTGTCGATCGCGTCGCGGTCGAATCCCTCCGGCAGCTCTCCCCCTGCGACGAGAGCCCGGACCAATGCCGCCTGCCGCCCCGCCAGCCCGGTCACGGCGGACTCCACACAACGACGCCGGTGACCCGGCCGAACCCGGCCGCATCCGCGATCGCATCCAACTCGGCGAACAACTCCCGGGCGGGCGGGTAGTTCCCGTCGCGCTCGAGCATCATCGCGGGAGCGCCCCCGGATGCCCACTGCCGGACCAGATCCAGCATCTCGCCGGGCACCGGGTCGGTGTGGGTGTCGTGATACGTGCCGCCTCGTTCGGATCCCCCGGCGACGTGGCAGTACGCCACGCGTTCGAGGGGAAGCCGCCGGAGTTCCTCACCGGCGTGGCGGCCGCGGTTGCGGGCGTTCGCGTAAACGTTGGCGATGTCCAGCAGCAGGTAGACGCCGGTGCGTTCGACGAGTTCGGCCAGGAACTCACCCTCGGAGTATTCGTCGTCCGGCCAGTCGAACAGGGCCGCGATGTTCTCCACGGCCAGCGGCACCGGCAGGCACTCCTGCGTGCGCCGGACGTTGCGCACCAGCACGTTCAGGGCTTCCGCCGAGCGCGGCACCGGCAGCAGGTGCCCGGCGTCGAGACCGCCCGCCCGCACGAACGCGACGTGCTCGCTGACGAGCGGCGCACCGAGCGCGTCGGCGCACCGAGCGAGATGGTCGATCCGGTGCTGCTCGACGCCGTCCGCGCCACCCAGCGACAGCGAGATGCCGTGCGGGACGACGGGAACCCCCAGCGACCGCAGTTCGTCCGGAACGCCGACTCCACGCCGCCGGACGGGCAGCGATTCGGCGATCACCTCGCAGAACCGCAGCCCGTCGAGCCGGTCGATGATCCCGCAGATCTCCGGCCGCCAGCCGATGCCGACGCCGGGCCCGATCAGGGCGGTCATCCCCCGCACCCCCCACCGCCGCCGCAGCCTCCGCCGCCGCCGCAAGAGCTGTCGCCGCCGCTGCTGCCACCGTCACTGCTGCCGCTGTCGGAGATACCGGCCGCGCTCGCGAAACCGGGGGAGAACAGGCCGACGGTTCCCATCCCGAACAGTGCAGTCGATAGCGCGATCGGCGTCGGTCCATACGCGGTGAGCGACGGGCGCATCCGCGGCGCCAGGTACGAATGTGTGCGGCGCAGGCGCTGCAGTTCCGCAGTGCCCTGGGGCGTCCTGCGGCCGGTCCGGCGAACGAGCTCCCGCGAGGCCGAGAGCAGAACCACCGCGACCAGCAGGAAGCCGATCGGCTTTCCGCCGGAGAACCCGGCGACGAGGCGTGCGACGCCGATGGCCACGACGACGAGGATCGGGAGGGTCGCGCGGCGATTCCAGGCCTTCTGTTCGGGTCCGGTGAGCAGCCCCTGCGCGATCAGGGTGGCCCGCAGCTGGTCGAGCGGGGCCTGCAACCGGCCCGGGAGCCGAACGTTGACGAGGGCGCTGCGGCCGGAGGCGAGTTCGTCGTAGACGGCCCGCGTGAACGATCCGAGGCCGTTGTCCGCGACTCCCCACCCCCGCAGGATCGTCCCGTCGGTGGAGATGAGGTCAGCTCCGCGCAGCAGGGTCAGGGAGGCAGCGATGGCCCGATCGTCGCTGGTCAGCATCCCGGCCTGCACCGGATCGAGACGAATACCGGCGGTCGGGGCGGGCGCGGTGCCGTGGGACCGGAGGAACACCGCCAGCCCGACCGCGAGCACAGCGGCGGTGACGTAGATCACCAGAAAGGTCTCGCTCGGTATCCCCCATGTAGCGGATTCGTTGTACATTGCACACCACCTTTCAACCACGTTGTCCGACAGTCGATCTCAGTATCGGTACGAATGGCCCCTCTGCACCCGCCGGGTACCGATCGTCACCGTTCCGTTATCGGGATCCTGGGGATACGTCGTGGGGTGGGCTGTGGGTGGCATCGCCTAGCATCGTCTGCATGACATCGCCGCGTGCCGCACTGTCGTATGCCGAACTGCTCGAGGCGGTTGCCGAATCGCACAGGACGGTGGAGGCGACGCTGGAGGGGTTGACCGACGAGCAGGCGCGGGAGCCGTCGCTGCTGCCGGAGTGGAGCCGGGGGCACGTCGTCACGCACCTCGCAAGGAACGCGGACGCGCTCAACCGGTTCGCCGTCGGGGTGATCACCGGCGAGGCCGCACCCGAGATGTACCCGGGAGGTCCGGCCGCGCGGGCCGCGGCGATCGAGGAGGGGGCCGGACGTCCGGCCGAACTGCTGGTGGCCGATTTCCGCTTCGCGGGACGGCGGGTGATCGAGTCGCTACGCCGGATCACCGAGGATCTGTACGAGACGCCGGTGAACTGGCGTCAGCGGGTGCCTGCGCGACAGGTGCCGGTGCTGCGGTGGCGCGAGCTCGAGATCCACCACGTCGACCTGGGGCTCGACTACTCGGCTGCCGACTGGCCGGGGGCCTTCGTGGAGCACACGCTGGAATCGGAGCTGCCCGCGCTGGCGGCCCGGTATCCGGACGTCGGGGTGCCGGAACTTCCGCGCACCGAACTGCTGGCGTGGGTTATCGGACGCCCCACGCGGGAGGGGCTGCCGCCCGTGCCCGCGTGGCCGTTCTGATCGTCAGGCGTACTCGACGTTCTCGAACGTGTCGGCGTCGTCGAGCGCGTCCCAGATGATCGCGTAGCGCTTGTGGGTCATCTCGTCGGCATCGACGAGCAGAGCGTCGAACAAGGTCTTCGGGTTGTCCTGCCACGTCTGAACCAGGCTTGCGACCGCCTGGGGCGTGAACAGACCCGACCGCGCTGCCGCCTCGATCCACTCGTCGAAGTCGCCGGCGTAAATCCGCTCGACTGCTTCGCGATCGACCTCGCCGTCACCGAGATCGAGAGTGAACATCGTCGCGAAGACGTCGCCGTCGACGGCGACGACGGTGTCGCTGTGCATACGCTGGTCGGTGTTCATCGTGGGGATACCTCCTGGGAGTCAGCTCGTTCATCCTGACTCACGTTTGCGGCCTCTGCTGATGAGAAGAACTGTAGGGCGACTAATTGTGAGCAGCTTAAAGCCTTTCTGTGAGATCAATCTGTGATCTATCTCACGCAGGTTTCTTCGCTGTCAGCGCACCCTCAACACGACTTCTGTGGGGTGCGCGTCACCCGGTGTCTCCACCGCGTTGCGCACGGCTTTTGCGACCGTCGACGGCTGCAGATACTTCTCCGGCCGGTATTCGTCGCCCTCGCCGGCCACGATGGCGCGCTGCATATCGGTGTCGATCCGCCCGGGGTGAATTGACGTGACGCGCAGTAACGGTTCCTCGAGCCGCAGTGCGTCACCGAACGCCCGCAGGGCGAATTTGCTCGCCGCATACGACGCCCAGCCGGCGTTCGCGCGGAGCCCGGCGCCCGAGTTGATCAGGACGACGTGCCCACCCGCGGCCCGGAGGGCGGGCAGCAGCAGCCGGGTCAGTTCGGCCACCGCGATGACGTTCGCCTCGAGCGTGTGCCGCCACTGTTCGACGGTCGACTCCCCCACGGTCGCGAGATCGGCGACGCCGGCGTTGTGGACGACCACGTCGAGCCGTTCGATCGGGGCGCACGCAGCCGCCAGCGCGTCGTAATCGGTCAGCTCGACCGGCCAGGGCGTGGCGCCCGGCAGTTCGTCGAGGATGCCGGTCAGCGACTCCGGCGACCGGGCGCCGAGCAGGAGGTCGTGGGTCGGTGCGAGTTCGCGGGCGATGGCGGCTCCGAGGCCACGGCTCGCGCCGGTGATCAGGGCTGTGGGCATGCTGTCGAGGCTAGCGCCCGTGAGTACTTATCAACCGCGGGCGGTTAATAAGTACTCACAGGGCGGACCAGTGGTGCCACGCCAGGTCGTGGATCGCGATCACCGGTCCGTCCGGGCGGCGGTCGACGTACTGTGGATACTTCGCGGCGAGGACGTCGATCGCGGCGCCGCCCTCCGGGGAGCCGGCGGTGAGGACTTCGGCCCGGCCGTCTACCCGCACCCACCACAGGTGGTCCCAGTTCTCGTCGTAGTGGTCCACGAGCAGGGTGACGGCGGGGTTGGCCGCGATGTTCGTCAGGCGCCGTAATGCCGTGCTGCGCTTCGGTTTGTGGTCGACGCAGGAATAGATCGTGTCGGAGTCGAGCGCGAAGACGAGCGGGACGAGGTGCGGCACCCCGTCCGCCCCGACCGTGGCGAGCCGTGCGATGCGGGCGGCCGCGAATCGCGCGACGGCGTCCATCACGGTTCCATCAGGTAGTCGCCGCTCACCGGTTCCGGGAGAGCGGGAATGCCCAACGGGCGCTTGAAGTAGGCCCACGGGAACCACAGCGTCCCGACCTTCTGCCAGCCGTCGGCCTCGAGTTTCTGACGGCTCGCCGGCGCCGACACGCGGGTGTGCTCCCACTGCTCCTCGGACTTGCGGACGGTGTGGAACAGGGTGCCGAACCCGACGGAGTGCCAGCCGTACGAGCCGGCGTGGTTGAGGATGCGCATCTCGTTGAACGCGGTGAGCGGGGTGAGCCGGCGGGTCCGGCCGTCCGGGTCGGTGTCGGGGGCGTCGCCGATCCGCTTGCCGAAGCGTTGTTGCGCCGCCTGCCGCGACATGCCGAGTGCGGCGCCGACCGTGTCCCAGCTGTGCCCGGCGGAGCGCGCGGCGGCGATCGCGGAGACCAGCAGTTCGTCGACCGACTCCCGTGCCTGCGAGGTGAGCCGGACGAGCGCCAGGTAGGCGGCGGGGTCGTGGTCCAGCCCCGGGTCGATCTCGGGGTCCGCCTTGGCGATCGCGTCCGACAGCAGTTGGGTGAGCGCGGCATCCGGCATGTGTCAAGTATTGGTTGACACGAGTCGCCTTGTCAACCAAATATTGACTAGGTGGTGACGAGGGTGATGCCGAGGGTGAGCATCAACGCGGCGATCCCGGCGTCGAGCACGCGCCACGCGCCGGGGCGGGCGAACACGCGGTGCAGGAACTGGGCACCGTACCCGAGCGCGAGGAACCAGACGACGCTCGAGGTGGCGGCACCGAGGCCGAACAGCCACCGGCCCGAATCGCCCTGGTTGTTGGCCACCGAGCCGAGCATCAGCACCGTGTCGAGGTACACGTGCGGGTTGAGCCACGTGAGTGCCAGGCAGGTGAGGATCGACGTCGCGAGGGTCGCCGATCCGATTTCCTGCGTGGCATCGAGCGTTCCGGGGCGCAGGGCGCGGCGAGCGGCGAGTACCGCGTAGCAGACGAGGAATGCCGCACCCGCCCACCGGATCACGGTGATGGCGGCCGGAGCGTGCGCGAGAACGGCGCCGATCCCGCTGATCCCGACGGCAATGAGCACGGCGTCCGATACGGCGCACAGCACGACCACCGGCAGGACGTGCCTGCGCGCGATCCCCTGTCGCAGGACGAACGCGTTCTGCGCGCCGATCGCGACGATCAGCGACAGGCCGGTACCGAAGCCGGCCGTCGCCGTGAGCAAGGCAGGGGTGAGAGCCATGAGAACCACGCTACGAAGCGCGAGGTCATCAATCCAGCTAATTATCCTTCATTGCCATTAGCATCGCTTCATATGGACCTGGACCTGGCTTCGCTCCGCACGTTCGCCGCCGTGATCGACGAGGGCACCTTCGACGCCGCGGCCCGGGTACTGCACATCACGCCGTCCGCCGTGAGCCAGCGGATCAAGGCACTCGAGCAGCAGGTGGGACGCGTCCTGGTGCAGCGGGCCAAGCCGGTCCGGGCCACCGAGTCCGGTCACGTCGTGCTCACGCTCGCCCGCCGGATGGCCCACCTCGAGCGCGAGGCCATGTCGTCCCTCAATCCCGACGAGGCGACGACGAGCACGCTGTCGCTGGTCGTCAACGCGGATTCGCTGTCCACGTGGATGATTCCGGCCCTGGCCCGCCTGGCGCCGGAGCATCGGGCACTGTTCGACCTGCATCGGGAAGACGAATTCCACTCGACCACCCTGCTGAAGGAGGGCACGGTGATGGCCGCGGTGACGTCCGTCCCGGAGGCGGTGCAGGGCTGCACCGTGGAGAAGCTGGGGTCGATGCGGTACCGGGCGCTCTGCAGCCGCGACTACGCCGAACGCTGGCTCCCCGACGGCCCGACACCGGATGCCCTCGCGGTGGCACCGATGCTCGACTTCGACCGCAAGGACGAACTGCAGGCCCGGTTCCTGCGCGGATTCACACGGCGCCGACTGCAGCCGCCGCGACATTTCGTTCCCGGGTCTTCGGCGTTCTCCGACGCCGTCCGCCACGGACTGGGCTGGGGACTGCTACCGGAATTACACACCGGCGACGACCACGGGCTCGTCGAACTCGACCCGTCCCGCCCGATCGACGTCCCGCTGTACTGGCAGCGGTGGAAACTGGATTCGCCGATCCTCGCGGCGCTCACCACCGCGGTCCGGGACGGGGCGCGCGAAGCGTTGCGGTGACGTCCGGGTGGGCGCAACACTGGAGACATGGACGCCGACAGCCCGATGGACCCGGTGCAGGCCTTGCGAGAGACAGCGTTCTGGCTCGAACGGTCGCGTGCGGAGACACACCGTGTGAAGGCGTACCGCCGCGCGGCCGACGTGGTGGCCGAACTGTCCGAGGAGCAGCGGGACGTCCGGCAGCGCACCGACAGCTGGAAGGACCTGCCGGGCATCGGACCCAAGACGGCGACCGTGATCCGGGAGGCGCTCGACGGCGTGCCCGTCTATCTCGCGGAATTACGGGAGAACGCGGAGCCGATCGGCGGCGGTGCGCTGCGGGAGGCGCTGAAAGGCGACCTGCACACGCATTCGGACTGGTCGGACGGCGGCAGCCCCATCGACGAGATGATGCGCAGCGCGGCCGCTCTGGGTCACGAATACTGTGCTCTGACAGACCATTCGCCACGTCTGACGGTCGCGAACGGGCTGTCGGCGGAGCGGTTGCGTTCTCAGCTGGAGGTGATCGCCGAACTGAACGAGGAACTGGCACCGTTCCGCATCCTCACCGGCATCGAGGTCGACATCCTCGACGACGGTTCACTCGACCAGGATCCGGACCTGCTCGACGAACTCGACATCGTCGTCGCCAGCGTGCACTCCAAGTTGCGGGCGGAGCGCGGGGCGATGACCCGCCGGATGGTCCGGGCGGTGGAGAATCCGCTGGTGGACGTGCTGGGGCACTGCACCGGCCGACTCGTCGAAGGTGGGCGCGGGACCCGGCCTGAGTCGACGTTCGACGCGGAGCAGGTGTTCACCGCCTGCCGCGACAACGGCACCGCCGTCGAGATCAACAGCCGTCCCGAACGCCGCGACCCGCCGAGCCGTCTCATCGATCTGGCCATCGACGTGGGGTGCCTGTTCTCGATCGACACCGACGCGCACGCCCCCGGGCAACTCGCCTGGCAGGGGTACGGATGCGAGCGGGCGATGCGGTGCGGTGTCGAGGCCGACCGCGTCGTGAACACGTGGTCCGCCGACGACCTGCTGGAATGGGCCAAGTAGCGCTCGTGAGTGGTTGACGAGTTCAGGGACTCGTCAACCGCGCACGGGCCGAAGGCCTAGCCCCGCTCTCCGGCCAGATCCTCGAACAGTGTCGGGTCGTGGGCGGAGAAGACGCGCACCCGCGGCGCCACCTGATTGTTCAGTTCCCGGAGCCGGCGATGATTGCCGCGGATCTTCGAACGGTCCACCGCGATCAGCTCTTCCATCACCCGCAGGGCGCGACCCTCGGTTCCCGGCGACACCTGTCCGGGGGCGGCGACGGTGCTGCGGTGGTAGAAGGCGTCGCCCGCGTGCAGCAGCCAGCCCTTCTCGCCGGTGTCGACGGCCACCGCCGCGTGACCGCGGGTGTGGCCGGGCATCGGGACGAGCACGATGCGGTCGCCGACACCGGCGATCGGGTAGGTGTCGGAGAACCCGAGCACGGATTCGCCCGGCCCCGAATAGGTGTGCAGCGTGGGTTCGGGGGTGAGCTGGGCGGGACGGTAGCGGACCTTCTCCCGGAACGACGAACGTCCCTCCGACGCCGTTCGTTCCGCGGCGGTGGTGTGCAGGGTGGCGTTCGGGAAGTCGGCGACGCCGCCGATGTGGTCGAAGTCGAGATGGGTCGCGACGATGTGGGTCACGTCCGCAGGATTCAGGCCCAGCTTCTCGAGCCGGCGGACCGCCGTCTCCGACTCCCGGAACCGGGCGCCTATCAGGTTCGCGTACCGGCCGACGCGTCCGGTGGGATCGGCCACGTCCGCCAGCCCGAAGCCGGAGTCGACCAGCACGATGCCCGCGTCGGTTTCACACGCCAGCACATGGCACACCAACCGCCCGATGAGCGCCGAGGAGAACGAGCCGCAATTGAGGTGGTGTACCCGCATGGGGGCTCACGCTAGCCGAGTCGGTGTTCGCGGGGCGCCGATTACACCGCGACCGGTGACGACGCCTGTGCCCAGAACCGTTTCGGTATTCGTCCGGCATTGCGGGCGCGGCGCCCGGCCGTGACTGCTCCGGCCATCGCCGCGGCCATCAGCGGAGGGTCCGCGGCTCTCGTCACCGCCGTGGCGAGCAGTACGGCGTCGCAGCCGAGTTCCATCGCCAGTGCTGCGTCGCTCGCGGTGCCGATCCCGGCGTCGAGAATGACCGGGACGTCGGTGCGCGCGACGATCATCTCGATGTTGCGGGGGTTCGAGATGCCGAGCCCGGTGCCGATCGGCGACCCGAGTGGCATCACGGCGGCGCACCCGGCATCGACCAGGCGCTGCGCGAGAACGGGGTCGTCGTTGGTGTACGGCAGCACGACGAAGCCGTCGTCCACGAGTTGTTCGGCCGCCGCGACGAGTTCGATCCCGTCGGGCAGGAGCGTGCGCTCGTCGGCGATCACTTCGAGCTTGACCCAGTTGGTACCCAGGGCCTCGCGGGCCAGGCGCGCGGTCAGCACGGCCTCCGTGGCGCCCCGGCAGCCGGCTGTGTTCGGCAACAACGCGATACCCAGTCGGTTCAGCAGTTCGAGCAGCCCGGTCCTCCCTGCGGCGTCCACTCGGCGCATCGCCACCGTCGTCAGTTCGGTGCCGGAGGCGACGAGTGCGTCTTCCAGCACCGAGAGGTTGGCCGCGCCGCCTGTGCCCATGACGAGGCGGGACGAGAAGTCCCGGCCCGCGATCGTGAGTGCGTCGGTGTCAATGCTCATGGGTACCTCTCCGGTCGAGATTTCAGCGAGCACTCGAACCCTACGATCGAATCGTCTCCGACGTCAGAACCACTTGTGCGCTACGTCATAGGTCCAGATTGGACCCCTGTCCCACCGTCTTTCTGGATCTTCTGGACCCGTACCAGATGCCCCAGAGTTGTCAGTGCGATGAGCCCCGTGGACAACGCCACGGCGTCACGATCGGAGTAGAGATGAACACCATGGTCGCGAGCAGGAACCGCACCGCGAGGTCGAGGGAGGAGGAGCGCCTGGCAACGGAACTGGAGGACGCTCGGCGCCGCATCATCGAACTCATGGGCCAGTTGGCCGAAACGGTCCGCAGCCGTGACGCTTTGAGCGACCGCATGCAGGTGATGGCATGGAACGCCCGGTGGGGGCGCGAGCACAACGGATTCGGGGTGCTGTGACCCGAGTTCGGGTGTCACAGCCACGTGGTCGGGCGGATCAGATTGGCGAGATCCACCAGCGTGTACCGGTGCCGGCGCTCGGGTGCCTTGCGGGCGAGGGCCCGGAGCGCCGACTCCGCCCCGGCGCGCAGACCGCGTTCGGTGAACGGCACGCTGAGGATCCTCGTCGTCTCGGGGATGCCGCCGGCGTGCAGCCAGTCCACGGCCACGCCGAGGACGAGCACCCGGGTCTGGAGTGCCCGACGCTCGTCGTGGGCAAGCAGTTCGACTCGCCGGGCGGCCTCCTGCAGATCCCGTTCACTCACCTCGGCGAGGGGCCGATCGTGGACGAGCATCAGCACACTCGTCAACCGGGCCTCGGCATAGTGCCGTGATGTCGGCGGCACCTCGTCGAGCGCCTCCACCGCGGCTGCCCGGTCGTCGCGGTGCTCGAGTTGCCGCGACAGTCCGAACGCCGCACTGACCGCGCCGTGATCCGTGCGCCACACTGTGCAGTAGTACTTTTCGGCGGTCCGGCGCCACCGCTCGATGTCCTCGCCGGAGCGGTATTCGCACCACATCTCGGCCGTCGCGGCGAGGGCGAGCTTCGGAGCCTCCTCGCCCGGTAGCGCGGTCAGGACGGAATCGAATCGGGTGAATGCCGCCTCGAAGTCGCCGCCCACCAGCGCACACAGTCCGGTGTGCCAGTCGACGCGCCACGTGTCCTCGCGTTGGTGGTCGAGGGATTCGAGAATGGTGGCGGCATCACGGGGCTGCCCGAGATCGAGGTGTGCGCGCACTTCGGCGAGCGGGATCTCGATGCTCGTGGACGCCACGCCGTCGTCCGCTGCCTCCTTCGCCCGGTGCAGTGAATCGAGGAGTTCCCTCGGCCGGCTGTGGACGACGGAGAGCAGCGGGGCCGCCGGATCGTCCGGGTCCACCAACGGAATCGGCAGCGCCCGAACGATACTCATCGCGCTGATCCGCTCGTCCCGGCGATGCCCGTCGACGTAGACGTCGGTGCGGCTGATCGTGAGGTCGGTCCCGAACGTCGTGCGCTGCGGGCTGAACCGGTGGGACAGCCCCGGATGCGGGTGGCCGGTCTGCTGGGCCCGCACCTCGCGCAGAACACCCTCGAGTTGCGTCGACATCTCCTCGGCCGACGCGAAGCGCCGGGCCGGATCGGGGTGGATGGCCCGGAGCAGCAGCCGGTGGTAGAACTCGTACTCCGCCAGCAGCGGCGCCTCCTCGGGTGTCGGCAGGCCGTCGACGTAACAGCCCCCGGCGGTCGGCATGTCGAGGGTCAGCACGGCCAGCGTGCGCCCGACGGTGTAGATGTCGGAGGCGACGGTGGGACCGGTGGTGGCGATCTCGGGAGCTTGGTAACCCTGTGTGCCGTAGATGTATCCGTGATCGCCGATCCTGGCGACCGCGCCCATGTCGATGAGCTTGAGCTGGTCGTAGTCGTCGCCGATCATGATGTTCTCGGGTTTGAGGTCGTTGTACACCAACCCGATCGAGTGCAGGTATCCGAGCGCGGGCGTGACCTCGAGGAGGTAACGGATGGCGTGCTCCACCGGCAGCATCGGCTTCGGGTCGTCGGGTCCGGCGTCCTCCTTCAGCTCGGTGAGCACGTCGCGCAGGGTTCTGCCCCGGACGTACTCCATCACGATGTAGCCGATGGGATTGCCGTCCATCCCGGGGTGTTCGACGAAGTTGTAGATCTTGACGATGCTCGGATGCGTCACCTCGGCGAGGAACCGGCGCTCGGCGAGTGCCACCTCCTGGGCCACGGGGTCGCCCGAGTGCAGCAGGCCCTTGAGGACCACCCAGCGGTCGCTGACGTTGTGGTCGAGCGCGAGGTAGATCCAGCCGACTCCCCCGTGGGCGAGGCACCCCAGGACCTCGTACTGACCCGCGACCAGTTCGCCCGCCTCGAGTTGCGGCGCGAACGAGAAGACGGTGCCGCAGTGGGTGCACACCCCCTCCGTGTCGCCCGGCCGCGCGGCGGTGGAACGTCCGACGGGGCGCTTGCATCGGTCGCAGTAGCGTTTGTGCTCCGCCAGAACGGGATTGGTCAGGAGCATCGACAGGTCGGAGGTGTGGACGGCGTCCGGCACCGTGCGTGACGAGGGGACGTCCTCATCCTCGTCGTCCGCGAACGGATCGAACCGCACACCCCGGGTGGATTCCGGCTCGTCCATCGGTGTTCGCCTGGTTTCGTCGCTCACGTCGGTGTCACCTCAGTCCCGGTACGTGGGGGCAGGGGGTCCGGCGGCGGGCCCGAGAACCGTCAGCCAGTTGTCGTAGAGCCTCGTCCAGGTTCCGTCCGCACGCATCCGATCCAGTGTGCCGTTCACGAAGCGCACCAGATCGTCGTTGCTCTTGTTGACCCCGATGCCGTACGGCTCCGACTCGAGCGGCGAGCCGACGATCTCCAGATTCGGATCCTGGGCGGCGAGCCCGGCGAGGATGGAGTCGTCGGTGCTCGCGGCGTCGGCCTGCCGCTGCTGGAGGACCACGAGGCAGTCGTCCCAGTCGGGTACCGCCACGATCGTGGCCTCGGGCTGCACTCGGCGAACCGTGTCCAGCGAGGTGGTGTCGCCGACGGAACAGACACGTTTCCCCGCCAGGTCCTCCGGACCGGAGATGCCGGAGCCCTTCGGCACCAGCAGACGCTGATAGGCCTGGAAGTACACGGTGGAGAAGGCGACCCGCTCGGACCGTTCACACGTGATCGACGTGCTCTTGACCACGAGATCCACGTCCTCGTTCTCGAGTGCCTCGAAACGGTCCCCGGACGTGAGCAGGCGGAATTCGACCCGGGAGGGGTCGCCGAACAGGTCTCGCGCGACCTCTCCCGCGACGTCGACGTCGAATCCCATCAGCATGCCGGTGGTCGGATCCCGGAAACTGAAGAGGTTGGTGTTCTGATCGATTCCGACGACCAGTCGGCCACGGGCGGTGATCTCGGCCAGCGAGCTTCCCGGCGCCCGGACGTCCGGTGTGACGGCGGGGCGGAGACTCGCGAGCGCGCCGCAGGAGTCGGGTGCGGGTGGCTCCTCGGGCACGTCGCCGGTCGGCAGAAGGATCTGCGACCCACTCGTCAGCGGCACGTCCGAGTAGTCGCCCTGGACAGTGGGAGTGAGGGGCTGCGGGGTTGCGCATCCGGCCGCGAGGACGGCGACCACGGCAGCGGAGAGTAGGAGGGCGCGCGGCCGCGTCCGCCGTCTCGGTCGACTCACCCGCGTCATCAGTGGTACTCGTTCAGTCTGGGCCAGATCCCCCCACCGACGGCGAACCCGCAGAGCACGCCGATCACCATGCTACCCACCGCGAGCAGCGACAACGAGCGATATGCGTCGGCCATCCCGTGGAGTTCCTCGCTGCGGAATCGGTCGATGCCGTCCTGCAACGACTCGTCGAGCGCCGCGAAGGTGGCGGGGGACGCCGAGTCCGCGGGGCCGATCGCGATGGCCTTCGCCCCCGGGTAGTCCCCCATGTCGAGCTTCTCCTGCAGCATGGTGTGTGCGCGCCGCCAGTCGGCGAGTGCGGTCACGGCGGCGTCGATCGGCGGTGTCGTCGCCGGACCGTGATCGCCGTCCTGCAGCCCTCCGAGGATGCCGGCGAGTTCGGCCGACCGCCGGGCGTAGTCGATCTCGGACTGTTCGTCGGAGCCGCGCTGCAGCAGCGCGAGGGTCTCGTCCGCCCGGGCCTGCTGGGCGAGGATCCGCGCCTGGGCGATGGTGCCGAGTGGTTGCGCCCCTTCGGTTCTGGCCCGGTCCGTGGCTGCGGTGGAGACCAGGGTGGCGGCGGCCAGCCAGATCAGGAGGGAGGCGGCGAGGAAGGACGCGAGGACGAGTCCGGGATTGACGCGGCGTTTGCTCTTGCGCGCCAGATACACCTGAGCGACGACGAGCGCGACGAGCAGGGCGACGGCGACGGCGAACGCGGCTCTCGGGAGCCGCCCGGTGAGGACCTGGGTGTCGGCGACGGACCTCGACTGTTCCGAGTAGAGACTCTCGGCTGCGGGCAGGATCGTGTCCTGCATCATCGTGGAGGCGTCGCTGAGATAGGCGACGCCGACCGGGTTGCCCGACCGATTGTTGGCGCGGGCGGTGGCGATCAGGCTGGTGTAGTCGGCGAGGTTCCGCGACACCTCGGACAGCAGCGCGAGGGCCGCGGCGTCTGTCGAGGCAACGCCGTTCGACGCGGTGACCAGCGCGTTCGACGCGTCCCCGATCGCCTGGTTGTACCGATTGCGGACGGCGATCGGCTCGACACCGCCCGAGATGAAGGACGTGGCGGCCGCGGCGTCGGCGATGGACAGGGAACTGTAGAGCCGTTCGGCCGCGTAGGTGAGGGGTTCGGTGTGCGTCCGCAGGGTCTCGATGCGCTGTTGCCGGGCACCGATCGCCGCCGACGTGATCGCCCCGGTCATGAGCGCGGCGGTCACGAGGGCGATCCCCAGCACGGACAGTCGTCCCGGGGTCGAGACGAGGAATTCCCGCCACGGCCGGCGCCGGGATTCGGGCTCGACGAGCAGGGACTCGTCCAGCGAGTGTTCTTCGGTGACGGCGTCGTCTCCGCGGTGGAACACGGTGTCCTCCTCCGCCGAGGTCTTCTGCAAGTGTGCCCCGATTGCCGGCGGGTCGTGCCGGAAAAGCCGATGTCGCATCGGACCCACAGAGAAGGACAGGGACCGCTGGTGCGGTCCCTGTCCTTCGGTACGGCGGGTGCGTCAGGGTTGCTCGTGGGTGACGACTCCGACGAGTTGCTCCGCGTCGGCACCGTCGGCAGGCGATTCCGCGGGCGGCGTGACGGTGTCGAGGCGTTCGGCGCTGGTGCGACTGCGCCGGCGGAACTCGTACCCGATCAGGATGAAGGCGAGAGTCACCACACTCAGCCAGAACTGCGAACGGGTGGTGGGGAGCACGGCCATGGCGGCGATCACGGCCCCCATCAGGGCGATGGTCGCGTAGCTGAGCCAGGGGAACAGCCACATCTTCAGGCTGAGGGCCTCGGGATCTCGAGCCTCCAGTTTCCTGCGGAGCGCGACCTGGGAGATCGCGATCATGAGGTAGACGAAGAGCGCCACGGCGCCGTACGAGTTGACCAGGAACGAGAACACGAGGTCCGGGGAGACGAACGCCGCGATCACCGACGCGTAGCCGATCACCGTTCCGGCGAGGATCGCGCGCCTCGGCACGCCACCGCCGGACAGGCGGGTGAACATGTGCGGGGCGTCGCCGTTGCGGGTGAGTGCGAAGAGCATCCGCGAGGAGGTGTACAGCGCCGAGTTCAGGCAGGACAGCACCGCGGTGAGGATGACGACGTTCATGATCGTGGCGACACCGGGAATGTGCAGGGCGGAGAGCGCTGCCGCGTAGGGGCTGACTCCGACGGCTTCCGTGCTCCACGGCACCACCGCGACGACCACGAAGATGGAACCGACGTAGAAGGTGATGATCCGGACCACGATGGAGCGCATCGCCCGGGCGACCGCCTTCTTGGGTTCTGCGGACTCGGCGGCCGCGATGGTCACGATCTCGGCACCGGTGAAAAAGGCCACGCAGGGGACGACCGCGGCGAGCACCGCGCCCCAGCCGAGCGGAGCGAATCCGCCGTGGCTGACGAGGTTCGCCACGCCGGGGGTCGAATCCGGCCACAGTCCGGTGATCCACAGTGCGCCCAACCCGAGGAAGAGGACGATCGCGATCACCTTGATCGACGAGAACCAGTACTCGAATTCTCCGAACGAACGCGCTGATACGAGATTGGTGCAGGTCAGGATCACGAGAAGGCCGAGGCTGAGAATCCACAGGGGCGCGGACGGGAGGTAGAGCTGGAGTATTCGGCCGCCGGCGATGGCTTCGACCGCGACGACGATGACGAAGAAGTACCAGTACATCCAGCCGACCGAGAAGCCGGCGCGATTGCCGAGCGCTTCCCTGGCGTACACGTAGAACGATCCGACCACCGGCCGGGCCACCGCCATCTCCGCCAGCATCCGCATGATCAGGAGTGTGATGACCCCCGCGATGAGAAACGACACGATCGCCGCCGGGCCTGCGCTCTCGATGACGACGCCGCTGCCGACGAACAATCCGGCACCGATCACGCCGCCCAGGGCGATGAGGTTCATGTGCCGTTTCTTCAGGCCCTTTCCGAGGCCGGAGTCCTGGGATTGGACCGGGGGTGGTGTTGAAGTCACGTTTTCCTCCACTGTGCGCTGACCGGAATCGTCAGGTCGCCATCGCGATCCGGGGTCGGATCGTCGGCGGTTGGAACGGAGAACAGTGCCGGCGGAGATACGGGAGACGATCCACCGCGAACTGAACTGTTGATGTGATGCACAACACTGTATGGAGGGTCCGGTGGGCAGCACAGGGCCAGTTTCACGGCACGTCTGAGGACCAGTTCGTTGCCACTGGTCACAGGGTAGGGGTGTTCGCACGGCCTCGAGGGTGCGTACCGGCGCCGGGGGATCCAGATGTGCCGGGAAACCGTGCGGCCAGGCCATGCGAACGCGCTCCTTCTGGTGATGATCGCTGTCCTCCCAGTTCAGAGGCTTTCCCGGTCGTCGGTTCCGCGGTCGAACTGGTCCCATCGCTTGCGCGGCAACTGGCTCTGGGCGAGATCTGGCACCAGTCGTAGTGTGAGGTGAACACCGAAATAAGTGATGTGGATCACACGTACGATTGGGTCGCTGAACCGGTGGGTGCCCGCATCGACGTACGACCGACGAGGTCGGGTCAGGTGAGGGCCACGGCAGCGCCTTCTGGAGGAAAATGTGGACAGTACCGTTTCCGGACACACCGACAGTTCAGGTCTCGGCAAGGGCCTGAAGCGCAGGCACATGAACCTCATCGCCCTGGGCGGGGTGATCGGCGCCGGTCTCTTCGTGGGCAGCGGTGTCGTCATCGGCGGTGCCGGTCCCGGCGCCATCATCTCCTTCCTCATCGCAGGCATCATCACGTTGCTGATCATGCGGATGCTGGCGGAGATGGCGGTGGCCCGGCCGGTGGTCGGATCGTTCTACGTCTACGCTCGCCAGGCCCTGGGGCGTCGCGCCGGGTTCGCGACGGGGTGGATGTACTGGTACTTCTTCGTCATCGTGGTCGCGGTCGAGGCCATCGCCGGCGGCCGGATCCTGCAGCTCTGGCTGCCGATGATTCCGCTGTGGCTCCTGAGCCTGGGGCTGATGCTCCTGCTGACGGCCACCAACATGGTGTCCGCCCGCTCCTACGGCGAGTTCGAATACTGGTTCTCGTCGATCAAGGTGGTGGCGATCGTTCTGTTTCTCGGGATGGGCGCCCTCTGGATCACCGGACTGTGGCCCGATTCGACGCCCGGGCTCGGCAACCTCGTGAACCACGGCGGCTTCACCCCGCTCGGCTGGGGTGCGGTGCTCGCAGCGGTCGTCCCCTGCGTCGCCTTCTACACGGGAGCCGAGATCGTGACGATCGCCGCTGCCGAGTCGGAGGAGCCGAAGCGTGCTGTCGCCCATGCCATGCGGTCGATCGTGGTGCGGATCGTGACGTTCTACGTCGGTTCGATTCTCGTGGTCGTCACGATCCAGCCGTGGAATACCGAGAGTGTCGGTGTGAGCCCGTACGCCGCGGTGCTCGAGGTCCTGGGAATTCCCGGTGTCGCGACGATCATGAACTTCATCGTCCTCACCGCGGTCCTCTCCTGCCTGAACTCGGCGCTGTACACCACGTCCCGCATGCTGTTCGCGCTCACCCGCAACGGCGACGCCCCGAAGTTCTTCACGACGCTGTCCCGCAACGGCGTGCCGCGTCGTGCGATACTGCTCGGCACCACCGTCGGATACGTGTCCGTCGCCTGCACCTACGTGTGGGGCGACGTCGTCTTCGGCTTCCTCGTCAACTCGTACGGCGCCGTCGCGCTCTTCGTGTACCTCCTGATCGCCATCTCCCAGGTGGTGCTCCGACGTCGACTCGAGCGCGAAGACCCTGAGGCACTGCAACTCCGGATGTGGCTGTTCCCGTGGCTGAGCTACGCCACCATCGCCCTGATGGCCACCGTCATCCTCGCGATGGCGTTCCTCCCGTCCACCCGCTCCCAGTTCCTCATGAGCGGTCTGACGTTGATCGTCATCCTGATCAGCTACCAGGTACGGAAGTTGCTCGGCAAGGGCGGTCACGACGACGAATCACTGTCCGGTGCTCCCCCGATCGGTTCCGCGGACGAGTCGGTCGCGGAGGCCGAGAAGCGCATCGAGTCCGTGGAGACGCTCGGCGGCTCGGACATCGAACTGCTGGCGGCTGCACAACAGAAGCCGCACACCCATCGCCACCAGAGGAGACAGTCGTGAACAGTTCCGCCGTCGGTACGGCGCGCGTCAAGCGTGGCATGGCCGAGATGTTGAAGGGCGGGGTCATCATGGACGTCGTCACCCCCGATCAGGCGAAGATCGCCGAGGACGCCGGTGCGGTGGCGGTCATGGCGCTCGAGCGGGTGCCGGCGGACATCCGGGCGCAGGGTGGGGTGTCCCGGATGAGTGATCCGGACATGATCGACGGCATCATCTCCGCGGTGTCGATCCCGGTGATGGCCAAGGCCCGGATCGGGCACTTCGTGGAGGCTCAGATCCTGCAGTCCCTCGGTGTCGACTATGTCGACGAGTCCGAGGTGTTGACCCCGGCCGACTACGCCAACCACATCGACAAGTGGCAGTTCACCGTCCCGTTCGTGTGTGGTGCCACCAATCTGGGTGAGGCGCTGCGGCGGATCACCGAGGGTGCGGCGATGATCCGGTCCAAGGGTGAGGCCGGTACCGGTGACGTGTCGAACGCGACCACGCACATGCGGACGATCGGTGGGGAGATCCGCCGGTTGACCTCGTTGAGCGAGGACGAGCTGTATGTGGCGGCGAAGGAGCTGCAGGCACCGTACGACCTGGTCGTCGAGGTGGCCAAGGCCGGGAAGTTGCCGGTGACGATGTTCACCGCCGGTGGCATCGCCACCCCGGCGGATGCGGCGATGATGATGCAGCTCGGTGCGGAGGGTGTGTTCGTCGGGTCGGGCATCTTCAAGTCCGGTAATCCGGCGGAGCGGGCCGCGGCGATCGTGAAGGCGACCACGTTCTTCGACGACCCGGACGTGCTGGCGAAGGTCTCCCGCGGGCTGGGTGAGGCGATGGTCGGCATCAACGTCGACGACATCCCGGTCCCGCACCGGCTCGCCGAACGCGGCTGGTGACGTAGGTAATCCCGCTCTTCCGAAACCACTGTGGGCCGGTTCTGCGGTCGTGCAGCAGAACCGGCCCACAGTCGTCGTTCAGCCCAGCAGTTCGGGAAGCTTCGCCGCGCTCTCCAGGATGTGCGTGTGGGGCTCCGGACGCAGCGCCGCCGCGTCGTGGGCGCCGGTCAGAACACCCACCACGTAGCGCGCCCCGGCGTTCGTCCCGGCCCGGAGATCGTTCGGGGTGTCGCCACCCACCAGCACCTCGTCGACGCTCTGCACTCCGGCGAGTTCCATGGCGCGGAAGATGAGATAGGGCGACGGCCTGCTCATCCGCACCTGGTCGCTCGTGATCACACCGTCGATGTCCCGTCCGATCTCCCACCCGACCTGCTCGAGTAGCGGTTCCGCGATCTGGCGTGAATAGCCGCTCTGGAGAACGATCTTGATGCCGCGCTGGCGCAACGCACCGAAGGCGTCGTGAACCCCGGGCAGTGCGGTGGGCGGCGTCTTGCGGTACGCAGCCAGAAGCATTGCGGTGAAATCGGATTCGACGGCGTCCAAAACATTCTTCTCGACCGGCACGCCGCTCTCCCGCAGCAGTCCCTCGATGGCCTGCCGCTTGCCCGTGCCCTTCCACCGGTCGAACCGATCGTCCGGAATCGGTTCGCCGAGGTGCTTCTCGACGGTGTCGCGTAACGCGATGTACACGGCGCCGCCTTCGTCGACGCTCGTTCCGGCAATGTCCAAGGTGACCAGGGAAACCCCGTGTTCGGTCATGGATGTGACTCCTCACTGTTGAGCCACTGGCAGGTGATGCTGTCAGTGGGCGATCATCGACAGCACGTCGGCAATGACGTCGCTGTTGGTACCGCACGACAGATCGAGCGTCCGGCAGCGGTCGTAGTACGGGCTCAGATCCAGCCCGACTCCCAGTCCGTACACCTCGACGGCCCGCTCGTCCTCGTGTCGCTCGACCACGTCCTCCAGGTGGTGGTCCAGGTAGAACTCGTCGTTGGCCAGCGCGGTGGCGCCGTCCAGGGGGCTTCCGTCCGAGATCACGAACAGGAGCCTCCGGCCCTGGGTGCCGCGCATCCGGGAGCACGCCCAGTCGACGGCCTCACCGTCGACGCCCTCTTTGAACAGGTCGTTCTTCAGCAGTCCCGCGATCGCGGGACGGGCTCGGCGCCAGGAAGTCTCGGCGTCCTTGAACACCAGCTGCCGGACCTCGTTGAGGCGTCCCGGGTTGCGCGGACGGCCGGACCGGAGCCAGTCTCGGCGGGCCCGACCCCCGTTCCATGCGGCGGTCGTGAAACCCAGAATCTCGCAGCGGGCGTCGGCCAGTTCGAGTGCCCGGGCGAACACGTCGACCAGGATCGCAACCGGTTCGCCGAACTCCTTCATCGAACCGGAGCAGTCGATGAGGAAGGTCACGGTCGTGTCGGTCTGCGGCTCGGTGCGTTCGGCCCGGAAGAGTCTGCGATCGGTGGGCGAGGTGACGAGCTGGGCGAGCCGGCGACCGTCGAGGTATCCCTCTTCCCGGCCGCCTTCCCATCCGTCGGTGACCGGTTTCGAGAGCAGGGCCTTCAGTTGCCGTCCGAGCTTCCGGACGTTGAGGTGCTGCAGGTCGATGCCGAGGTCGAGCCGCCGGCGGTACTCCTGCAGCAGTTCGGGCCGGACGAGGGACGCGATCTGTCGTGTCTCGTCGTAGGCGCGGGTGAACACGCGGTACCCGTCTCCGTCCTCCCCCAGCGCGCGACTGCGCCCCGACTCCGCGGTCCGGAAGGCCTCGTCGTCGTCGGGTTCGAAGTCGAACAGGAGGGAGAACGCCGCCCGGCCGGCGCTCCGGTCGTCGGCCGAGACGTCCGTGTCGACCGGTGACTCCAGGTGACGGCCGATCAGCTCGGCGACTGCCTGTGCGTGGACCCCGAAGTCGTTTTGCGAGAGACGGGTTCGACGCAGCCACGGGAGGTGGCCGCCGAGAACGGAGGCGAGAGCGAATCGGGTCGATTCGATCAGGTCCTCGGTGGCCTCGGGTATCGGCTCGGCGGTGATCCGGGCCCGGCACATCTGCGTCACCGTGAACAGCAGCATCCCGTGCACGGTCTCGGTCAGCCCGGACGCCGCGTAGTCCTGTGACCACTGCGTGAAGCGGTGGGAGAGGTTGGCGCGCACGCCACCCCACGCGTCGGCGGCCAGCGATTCGACGCGGAACTGTTCCAGGATCTCGAAGATCAGGCGATCCGCGGTGCCGTCCGGGCACAGGCTGCGATGCAGGACGGGGTCGGTGTGGAGGAGACGCGACGCCATGCCGTCCGCCGCGCCGCGGAAGGACGCGAAGTCGGCGCCGTCGAAGGACGGGTGCAGATGCGGGGCGGGCATCGGCACGCGCCGATGTCCGCGGTGGAGTTCCGGTCCGCGAAAGTGCAACTCACTCTGCCCCGCGAGGGCACGGATCGTGCCGGCACAGAGTTCGTGCACCTCCTGCTGACGGCGGACCGACGCGGGGCGCTCGGGCAGTTCTGTCATGACTGCCCGCTCAGGCCGTGCTCGTCGCGAGCATCGCCGACCGCTCCAGTTCCGAATCGAAGCATCGCTGGAAGTACTCGGCGACGACGGGCCGCTCGGCCTCGTCGCACTTGTTGACGAACGACAACCGGAATGCCAGTGCCGGGTCGTGGAAGATCTCGATGTTCTCGGCCCAGGTGATCACCGTGCGCGGCGACATCAGCGTCGACAGGTCGCCGACTCGAAAACCGCTCCGGGTCAGGTTGGCCACGGCCACCATCGACCCGATCAGGTCCCGGCTCAGTGACGGCACCCGCGCGGACACGATCTCGATTTCCTGTTCCGCGGGGAGGTGATCGAGCGTCGCGACGATGTTCCAGCGATCGATCTGCGCGTGATTGAGCCGCTGCACGCCGTGATACAACCCGTTGAGATTGCCCAGGCCGACGGTGTTGGCCGTGGCGAACAACCGGAAGGCCGGATGCGGAGTCAGGACCCTGTTCTGGTCGAGCAGGGTGAGTTTCCCGTCGCGTTCGAGGAGACGCTGGATGACGAACATGACATCGGGGCGGCCGGCGTCGTATTCGTCGAGGATGAGGGCAACGGGTCGCTGCAGTGCCCAGGGCAGGATGCCCTCCTGGAATTCGGTGACCTGCTTACCGTCTCGCAGGACCACCGCGTCCCGGCCTATCAGGTCCAGCCGGCTGAGATGCCCGTCGAGGTTGACCCGCACACACGGCCAGTTGAGCCGCGCCGCGACCTGCTCGATGTGCGTGGACTTGCCGGTGCCGTGCAGACCCTGCACCATCACCCGGCGGTTGCGGCCGAACCCGGCGAGCAGGGCCGTCGTCACCGCGTGATCGAACCGGTACGCGGGGTCGATGTCGGGGACGTGGTCGACGGGTTCGCGGAAGGCGCGCACCGTCAGGTCGGTGTCGATTCCGAACAGCTCGCGTGCGGACAGCACGTGGCTGGGTGCCGCAGTGGTCATTTCGGGCATGCGCCCTCCTTCAGTTCAGGTCTGGCGAACCGTCGTCCGTGACCTCGTTCTCGATCTCACCGATGGCGTCGGCCGCCCGCCGCAACGCGGGCAGAAGCTTGAGCGCCTTGTCGGGGGTGAGTCGCATGACCGGGGCCTGGACTGCGATGCAGAGGTTGGAATTGCCTGTGGCACAGGGGACGAGTACCGCAGCGCACACGAGGCCGGGAAGGAACTCTTCGTCGTCGATGGCGTAACCGTCACGGCGGACCTGCTTGAGTTCGGTCTCGATCAGCTCGACGTCGGTGACCGTCTTGGTGGTGTACCTCTCGAGCGGCATTCGCGCGAGAAGTCGCCGTCGCTGGGCAGGGCTGAGCTGCGACAGGATCATCTTGCCGCTGGCCGAGCAGTGTGCGGGCACCCGCGATCCCGCATGTAGTGTAAAGCGAAGGGGCTCGGAGGTTTCCACGCGGTCGAGATACACCACTTCGCTACCCGACAGGGTGGTCACGTTGCAGCTCTCGCCGAGTTCCGCGACGAGGTTCCGGAGGATGGCGTGTCGTGCGCCGTGGTGGGTGTCGTTGAGCAGCAGATTTTCGGCGAAGCGTCGCAGGCGCACGCCGGTGCCGTAATGCCTGCCGTTGTTCTGCCGGGTGAGGAGTCCGGCGCCCTCGAGTTGCTGGAGCATGCGGTGCAGGGTCGGCTTGGCCATGCCCGTCTCCTCGACGAGCCCCTGCAACGTGAACAGCTGGTCCTTGGAGGCGATCATCTCGAGCAGTGCGAACAGGCGGAGCGTCGGTGTGTCTCCGGGTAGCTCCGTAGTCGGGTGTCCGTTCGACTCGTCGATCCGGTGAATCTCACCCACGGTTCCTCCTTGGCCGAAACGGCGACGCATTCGCATCGTGTATCGAAAAATCATACATCTCGTTCCAGTTTTAGGAACATTCATTGACGAAGTGTGTGACGTGGCCTACTGTCGTTCCAGATCACAAAATCACGAACGAAACGTTCCGATTTTTGACATTCTCTGCCGGTTCCGGCGCGCCCCTGAAGGAGGATCACACATGAGCAAGAAGAAGAACGGTGCCGATCGCACCGCTGTCTCCGGTGTACAGAAGATGACACCGTCGGAGGCGTTCGTCGAGACGATGGTCGCCAACGGCGTCACCGACATGTTCGGCATCATGGGATCCGCCTTCATGGATGCGATGGACATCTTCGCTCCCGCCGGGATTCGGCTCGTCCCGGTCGTGCACGAGCAGGGCGCGGGACACATGGCCGACGGGTATGCCCGGGTCAGTGGGCGGCACGGCATGGTGATCGGGCAGAACGGTCCGGGTATCAGCAACTGCGTCACCGCGATTGCCGCCGCGTTCTGGGCGCACAGCCCCGTCGTCATCGTCACTCCCGAGGCCGGCACCATGGGAACGGGCCTGGGCGGCTTCCAGGAAGCCAACCAGCTGCCGATGTTCCAGGAGTTCACGAAGTACCAGGGGCACGTCAACAACCCGAAGCGCATGGCCGAGTTCACCGGCCGCTGTTTCGACCGCGCGATGTCCGAGATGGGCCCGACGCAGCTCAACATTCCGCGCGACTACTTCTACGGTGAGATCGAGACGGAGATCCCGCAGCCCACCCGCCTCGACCGCGGTCCCGGTGGCGAGACGAGCCTGAACGAGGCGGCGGAACTGCTGGCGCAGGCCGAGTTCCCGGTCATCGTGTCCGGCGGCGGCGTGGTGATGGCCGACGGTGTCGAGGAGTGCAAGGCACTCGCCGAGCGTCTCGGCGCCCCCGTCGTCAACAGCTACCTGCACAACGACTCGTTCCCCGCCAGCCACCCGCTGTGGACCGGACCGCTCGGCTACCAGGGATCCAAGGCCGCGATGAAGCTGATCAGCCAGGCGGACGTGGTGCTCGCCCTCGGTACTCGCCTCGGCCCCTTCGGAACGCTCCCGCAGCACGGCATGGATTACTGGCCGAAGAATGCCAAGATCATCCAGATCGACGCCGACCACAAGATGCTCGGTCTGGTCAAGAAGATCTCCGTCGGAATCTGCGGCGACGCGAAGGCCGCTGCCGTCGCGCTCACCGAGCGGCTCGAGGGCAAGGCCCTCGTCTGCGACGCCAACCGCGCGGCACGCGGCGAGAAGATCGACGCCGAGAAGGCCGCGTGGGAGAAGGAACTCGACGAATGGACGCATGAGCGCGATCCGTTCAGCCTCGACATGATCGCCGAACAGGAAGGCGAGGAGGGCAACTGGCTGCACCCGCGTCAGGTGCTGCGCGAGCTGGAGAAGGCGATGCCGGAAGACGTGATGGTGTCCACGGACATCGGCAACATCAACTCCGTCGCCAACAGCTACCTGCGGTTCGAGAAGCCGCGCAGCTTCCTCGCCCCGATGAGCTTCGGCAACTGCGGTTACGCGCTGCCGACCGTCATCGGCGCGAAGGCGGCGGCACCGGAACGGCCCGCCATCGCCTACGCAGGTGACGGCGCCTGGGGCATGAGCCTGGGCGAGATCATGACGGCTGTCCGGCACGACATCCCGGTCACCGCCGTCGTCTTCCACAACCGGCAGTGGGGTGCGGAGAAGAAGAATCAGGTCGACTTCTACAACCGCCGCTTCGTCGCCGGTGAGCTCGAGAGCGAGTCCTTCGCCGGGATCGCGCAGGCGATGGGCGCCGAGGGCATCGTCGTGGACAAGCTCGAGGAGGTCGGTCCCGCACTGCAGCGCGCGGTCGCCGCACAGATGAACGAGGGCAAGACGACGGTCATCGAGATCATGTGCACCCGCGAACTCGGCGACCCCTTCCGCCGCGACGCGCTGTCGAAGCCGGTTCGCCTGCTCGACAAGTACAAGGACTACGTGTAGTCCGCTCCCTGCGAGCACGTGGCCCCCGGCGCAGACGCCGGGGGCCACGTCCCGTGCCGTCCTGGTACCGACGATTCGACGTCGTCTGGACCTGTCGCTTCACCGCCGCTACCCCCACACTTCTGACGGAGACAACGGCGAACGAAAGCGGTGCAACAGGGTATGGCGGCAACGGTGTGGGATCTGTCGTTGCCTGCCCTCCTCTTCGCGCTCGGCGTCGTGGTGGCCGGCGGTGTCGTCCGCGGTTTCGGTGGTTTCGGTGGCGCGATGGTGTGGGTCGCGGGACTCGTCGTCCTGCTCCCGCCGACGTCGGTGATCCCAACCGTGTTCGTCCTCGAGGTCGTCGCGAGCGCGGCGATGCTGCCCCAGGTGTGGCGGCAGGTGCACTGGAAGTCGTTGCGCTGGTTGTTCGCCGGCACCCTGATCGGTATGCCGCTGGGGATGTGGGCGCTCACGCAGCTGTCCGGTGACCTGGTGCGCGTGCTGCTGGGTGTCGCGATCATCGGCTCCGCCGTCGCCATGGCCGCCGTCCCCGACCGGCAGTCGCTGCCCGGCCCCGGGGTGACCACGGTGACGGGTGTGGCGTCCGGTCTCCTCAACGGCGGCTTCGCGCTCGGTGGCCCGCCCGCCGTCCTGATGTACTTCTCCGCGTCCACCCACGTGGCGGCCGGACGCGCCTCGCTCGTCGTGTTCTTCCTCGTCATCGACGCGTTCGGCGCCGCGGGGTCGGCTGCCGGTGGTCTCCTCACCGTGCCCGTCCTCGCGCAGATCGTCCTGTTCACGCCGCTCTGCATGTTCGGCGCCGCCGCGGGGAAATGGCTGTTCGACCGCACCACCGCCCAGCAGGTCCGTCAACGGGTGCTGTGGCTACTCGGCTTCCTCGGCGCCGCCGTCCTCGTGCAGGTGGCGTTGCGCTGACCGCGTTTCCCGGGAACTCGAATCCCCCGAATCGCGCTGGAACAGTCTCAGACTCGACACCGACCGTTGCAGGCCGTCGAGAGTCCGGGGATCCCAGCCGGTCAGCTGCTGCCAACGGTCGAGCCGGTAGGTGATCGAGTTCGCATGCAGGTGGATGTCCCGCCCGGCCGCGCTGATGGAGAACCCGTTGCGGGCGAAGGCCGCTACCGCCTCGACGAGGTGCGGATGGTCCGCGGCGACGGCGACACCCGGCTCCAGCAGCGTGGCGAGCTCGTCGCGATGGTCCGCCAGGGTGGCGGCAACCCATTCGTCGGCGAAACGGACCACCTCACCGGTAGGCGAGGCCAGATGCAGGACCCGGCGCGCGTCCGTGATGCTCATCGCCGCGCCGGCCAGGCCGGGGCGGCCCAATCCGACTCCGACCGTGGTGCCCGGGTGACCGAGCCGGACCTCGCGGATGATGTCGTCGACCGGTGCGCGCTGGCTCAGGGCGATGATGACGGTGTCGTGCCCGCTGCATTGAGTGGTGCCCGGGATCGTGTCCAGGGTGCGTTGCAGCCGTTCGAGCTGCGCTTCCGACCACTCCTCCGCGGCGACGCACACCGCTTGGAACTCATGCTGCGCGGTGAAACCCAGCGCCTCTGCCAGCTCGCGCACATCGCGGTGGTCGCCGTCGACCGACCTCGCGAGGGCCTCGAAGAACCGGTATCGCACCCCCGCGCGGATGGCCTGTTCGCTTCGGGTCGCGTCGGTGTGTCCGACAGCGACCGCGCTGGTGGCAGTGTGGACGAGGTCCCACATCATGCCGCCTGCGCGCAGCAGGTCGGTTGTCGGCTCGGCGGCTGTGGCCACCATCGTGTTCCACAATTCGCGGGACGCGATGTGGTACGTCTCGATGACGTCGGACAGTGGCAATCCCTGCATTGCCCGGCGCCGCCCGAGCTGACGCGAACGCTCGAGG
Source organism: Rhodococcus sp. IEGM 1351 (assembly GCF_030056875.1). Classification (NCBI taxonomy): domain Bacteria; kingdom Bacillati; phylum Actinomycetota; class Actinomycetes; order Mycobacteriales; family Nocardiaceae; genus Rhodococcus; species Rhodococcus sp. IEGM 1351. The sequence goes on from NZ_JASHKU010000010.1 coordinate 171,704, forward strand.
ACGTCGTCGGCGAGAGGCTCGCTCTCCGCGAGGGCGCGCAACGTCGCCGCGAGCTGCCGCCTGATGTATCCGCGCTGCTCGTCGATCGGTACGGCGGCGTACGACTGCAACTCGGCGCGAATCTGACCCACCGCTCGGTCGGTTACCGATTCGATCTCCTCCGAGACCTGCCGGCACAGCCGTTGGATCGTGTCTTCACCCACGGACTCGGGCACCCTCTCCCTCGCATTCCGCACTCCCGTGAAATTCACGAACCGCCGCGACGTTTTCCGGGATTCGCCCATGGCCCGAGGGGAGTGATTCAGCCCACACTAGTGCCAGAGTGCACGTCGACCGGCACCGGACCCAACCCGCGACGCCGGTGGACGCAGTCGGAATAGGAGACAAAACAATCATGTCCAACGAGGCAAAAAGCGCCTTACTCGCGATAGGTGTCCCGTTCGCCGGGGTTCTGGGCGGCATCGTCGCCCTGGCCGGATCCACGTCCACGGTCTTCGGAGTCCCCATCCTGTTCGCGTGGTTGTTCCTGTGGATGCCGCTCACCTCGCTGTGCCTCCATCTCGCCTGGAAGCTATTCGACCGCAAGGACTTCGAAGCTGCCGAGCGCGCCGAATCGGCCGCTACGAGCGCTCGGACGGGAGACCAGTTATGACCGCGGCCTTCTTCACCCTCGTGCTCGTCCTCGCCCTCGGGGCAGGCGTGCTGTCGCGGCGCGGCAGCAAGAAGGAGATCTCCGACTACCTGGTGGGTGGCCGGTCGTTCGGTCCGCTGCTGGTCTTCATCCTGGGAGCGGGCGAGGCGTACAGCATCGGCACCCTGATCGGTTTCCCCGGCGGCGTGTACGCGCACGGGGCGAGCTACGGCGTCTGGTTCATCGGGTACATCCTGCTGGCCTACCCGATCGGATACTTCTTCGCGCCCTATCTCTGGCGGGCGGGCAAGAGATACGGCGCCATGACCCTGCCCGATGTGGCCGGGCGCCACTTCCGGTCGCGTGGGCTGGAATTGACGATCGCCATCGCTTCGGTCGTATTCCTCATCCCGTGGGGCCAGCTTCAGCTCGCCGGACTGCAGATCGCGCTGACCGGTCTGGGTATCTCCATCGACCCCACCGTCGCGGTGTTCGCCGGCGCAGCCCTTGCGCTGCTGTTCCTCATGCTGTCCGGGGTGCGCGCCCCCGCGTTCGTGTCGTACGTCAAGGACACCGCCCTGTTGCTCGGTGCCGTCCTGATCGGTCTCGCGGCAATGATCGAGACCGGTGGCACCGAGAAGCTGTTCGCCGCGGCGGCAGCCAGTGGTGGCGGCTCGGCCTCACACTCCACAGTCACCGGGTCGTCACTGACGTTCGTCCTGACGACGATCGTGTTCCAATCGGTCGGGTTCTTCATCTTCCCGATCATCGTGCAGGCCGTGCTCGCGGCGAAGTCCGAGGCGACGATCAAGCGGGTCGCCAAGTTCAATCCGCTGTACATGCTCATGTACCCGTTCCTCGTCGCCGCCGCCTTCGGGGCGATCACGCTGCTGCCCACGAAGCTCGAGGGCACGGAATCCGACCAGGTGCTCCTGCAGTTGTCGCGACAACTGTTGCCCGACTGGCTGACCGGCGTCGTCGCAGGCGGCGCGGCCCTCTGCGCGATCGTGGTCCTGTGCGGGGCGGCCCTCGGAATCGGCGCGATCGTGTCGCGCAACATCATTCCCGGGATCCCGGAATCCCGCCAACGGGTCTGGGTGCGTGGAGTCGTCGTGGCGTACCTCGGGATCTCGCTCCTGCTCACCCTCGCGACACCTCAGCTCCTGCTCACCCTGGTCAACACGGCGTACTACGGCGTCACCCAGGCTGCGGTGGTCTTCGCGACGATGGTCTTCGGATGGAAACTGCGACCCGCTGCCCTCGCCATGGGCGTGGTGCTCGGCGACGTCGTGGTGCTGTGGCTGTATCTCGACAAGCACGGCCTCGTGTCCGCCTGGCTCGCCGAGCACGGTGTCAATCTCGGCGCGGCCGCCCTGGTCCTCAACATCCTCTTCGTGGTGTCGACGCGGGTGTTCTGGCCACCCACCGATCCCGTCCGTGGCCTTCGCGCCGACGGCCGAACGTCCGGCACCGCCGCGGGATCCGTGGCCGCACGCAGCGAAGTGGGTGCCTGATGTCCAGGACACTGCTCACCGCCGATTCCATTCACACGCAGGACCCGTCGTCGCCGACCGTCGAAGCGCTGGTCATCGACGGAGCCGACGTGGTCGCCACCGGCACCAGGAAAGACATGGCCGACTACGCAGGCATCGGGGCCCGCCGCCTCGACCTGCCCGGCGCCACGGTGGTCCCGGGTCTCATCGAATCGCACATCCACCCCACCTACGCCGGCCTCACCGACGGCTGGGCGGACTGCCGGACACCACCGTGCCGGTCGATCGCCGACATCCAGCAGGCGTTGCGCGCCGCGGCCGCCGGCAGCGGATGGATCAGGGGGTGGGGTTACGACGACACCCAGATCGCCGAGGGGCGGCATCCGACCCGGACGGATCTCGACGCCGTCAGCACCGACCGTCCGGTCATCGTCCTGCACATCTGCGGGCACTTCGCCGTCGCCAACACCGCCGCACTCGCGGCCGCAGGCATTGACGAATCCACGGTGCCGGTGGACGACCCGCTCTTCCCTCGCGGCGCCGACGGTCGACTGACCGGGATGGCGTGGGAAATCGATGCAGTGGCGAGGCTCACCGCGGCGGTTCCTGCGCTGACCGAGCAGGAGGTCAACGGCGCCTTGCTTCGCAGCCTGCTGTCGGCGCGGTCGCGGGGTATCACCACGATCCACGATCTCGGGGTGGGTCTCTCGGCCGGCGAGCAGGAGCTGACCGCCTACCGCTCGCTGGACGCGTCGGGTGAGCTACCGGTGCACGTCGTCGGGTTCCTGCGCGGTGACATGGCGCTCGAGGCCCTCGACGACCGGGGAGTCACGTTCGAGCACGCACCCGCGGCCGGCGCACGCTTCCGGCTGGCCGGCGCGAAGTTCTGGGCCGACGGATCGATCCAGGGGCTGTCCGCCGCACTCCGCACGCCGTACGCATGCGATCCCAGCCATCACGGCGACCTGCTCTACCCTCAGGCGCAGCTCGACGAGATGATCCTGCGGGTGCATCGTGCGGGTGGCCAGGTCGCCGTGCACGCCAACGGCGACGCGGCGGTCGGTGCCGCGATCACCTCGCTGAGGAGGGCACAAGCCACCGACGGCCGGGTGGGACGGCACCGCATCGAACACTGCCAGGTGAGCGCACCGAGCGACCTCGCCGCGATCCGGGAAGCCGAACTCGGGGTGAGTTTCTTCGTCAACCACGTCTTCTACTGGGGCGACCGCCACCGCGACCGGTTCCTCGGTGCCGAGCGTGCCGCCGAAATGGATCCCCTCGCCTGCGCCGACGAGCTGGGGCTGCGATTCGGACTGCATTCGGACTGCCCGATCACCCCGATGGATCCGCTGGCGACCATCAGGACCGCGGTCACCAGGATGACGAGGGGCGGCATGGTGCTCGGCGGAAACCAGCGGATCGGAGTGGATCGCGCGATCCGGGCCATGACCATCGACAGCGCGTACCTGGTCCACGACGAGACCCGTGTCGGCACCTTGACGGCCGGCCGTCGTGCGGACCTGGTGGCGCTCGACGGCAGCCTCGAGGATCTCGCGGACGGCACCACCGAAATCCCCCGTCCCGCAGTGGTCATGATCGACGGAGCGTCGGCGGACATGCGCTGACCCGAACAGCTGAAACGGAACCGGAACCCGTCTCCGCCGATCTGGCGAGGGCGGGTTCCCGCTACCGGCGGAAACTCCGGCGGTCAGGGGCCGGTGTTGTGGACCCGCAACTCAACGTGGGTCACCTCCTCGTACCCGGAGGTGACCGCGGCTTTGAGCGACGTGTTCGGCGGTCGCGGTCGCATCGTGCTTGACGGCGAGGTCGCGGTCCGTGCCCAGGGGTGGCCGTCGTTCGCGCGGTTGCAGAAGCGGACGAATACTCTGCGTCCGACTGCGTCCGACTGCGTCCGACTGCGTCCGACTGCGTCCGACTGCGTCCGACCACGGCCCTGCGGCGGCAGGTGCCGGTCACCTACCTGTCGTTCGACGTTCTTTACCGGACTACGAGCTACCCGGCCGCGTGGTCGGCGAGCAGCGCGGTCAACTCTTCGGCGTAGGCGACCTGTTTGCGGAGTTTGCGGCAGCTTTCCTCGGCCCGGGTGTGGCATTCGGTGACGAATGCCTGCGCTGCCGCCGATTCTCGCCGGATTGGGTGGTGTCGAGGATGTCGAGGGAGCCGAGGAGCTGGCGCATCTCGTCGAGGGTGAACCCGAGGGGCTTCATCCGCCGGATCACCAGCAGCCGTTGGACGTCAGCCTCGGTGTAGAGCCGGAACCCGCCGGCGCTGCGTTCGGACGGCGTCACCAGGCCGACCTCGTCGTAGTGGCGGATGGTCTTGATCGACAGTTCGGTGCGTTCGGCGACCTCACCGATCTGCATGTGCCGATCCGTCGACACCTCGATGCGACCTGTCATCTCGTCACTCCTCCGCCTCTCTCCCTGCTTTCCGGACCATGATGTCAGTGACCGGCGCCCATCTGCCCGCTCAGGCGCACGTGCTGCTCGGAGGAGGCCGCGTTCAAACCGACGATGGTGACGGTCTTGCCCTTGGCGGCGTATCTGGTGGTGATCGCGTCGAGGGTCCCGACGGTGGAGGCGTCCCAGATGTGCGAGTCGGACAGGTCGATGACGACGTTTTCCGGGTCTCCGACGTAGTCGAACTGGTAGATCAGGTCGTTGCTGGAGGCGAAGAACAGTTCGCCACGGACGGCGTAGACGCGGGTGTCCTCGTCCGGGTGGGCGATGTCGACGACCTCAGTCAGGTCAAGTCCATGGGGGTGGTGTAAGTGGTGTAAGAGGGTCGTGCGTGACTCCTCGTTGGTGAGTTAGGCAGTCAAGGCCGGTGTCACCTCCTCGGTGGACTCGGTGCTGCTGTCGGTGGGCTTGTCGTTGCGGGAGCGGGCCAGAACGTCCAGGCCGAGATAGCGGCGCCCTTCGATCCACTCGTCGTGTTGCTCGGCCAGGACCGCCCCGACGAGCCGGATCAGGGCGGTACGATCCGGGAAGATTCCGACCACATCGGTTCTCCTGCGGATTTCCTTATTGAGGCGCTCCTGCGGATTGTTGCTCCAGATCTGTTTCCAAATCTGCTTGGGAAATGCGGTGAACGCCAACAGGTCCGGTCGTGCTGCGTCGAGGTGGTCGGCGACCCTCGGCAGCTTCTCCGACAGTGCGCCGATGATTCGATCGTATTGGGCATGAACAGAATCCGCGTCGGGTTGGTCGTAGACCGAGTGCAGCAACGTCTTCACCCAAGGCCACGATGCCTTCTCCGGTCACCGCCATGCCCCCAAGCACTACGTGCTGCCACGCCGCGCCCGACAGGGTCCCACCGATCGCCGCCACCAACCCGGCGTGCGCATCGGAGGTCACCAACCGCACCCCGGACAGGCCGCGGGCGACCAGCGACCGGAAGAACGCCAGCCAGCCGGCACCGTCCTCGGACGAGGTCACATCCACGCCCAGGATCTCGCGGTAGCCCTCGGCATTCACCCCGACCGCGACCAGGGTGTGCACACTCACCACCCGACCGTTCTCCCGCACCTTGAGCACCAGGGCGTCGGCGGCGACGAACGTGTACGGCCCGGCATCGAGCGGGCGGCTGCGGAACGCCTCGACCTGGGTGTCGAGGTCCTTGGCCATCACGGACACCTGCGACTTGGCTCCCCCAAGCACTTCGTGCAGGGCGGTACCCCCAGGCCGGTGATGCCCAACGTGTCGACGAGCCGGTCCATCCGCCGGGTGGAGACCCCGAGCAGGTAGCAGGTGGCCACCACCGAGGTCAGGGCCTTTTCGGCGCGTTTGCGACGCTCGAGCAACCAATCGGGGAAGTACGAACCGGACCGCAGCTTGGGGATCGCCACGTCGAGGGTGCCGACGCGGGTGTCGAAGTCGCGGTGCCGGTATCCGTTACGAGAGTTGGTGCGCTCCTCGGAGCGTTGTCCGTAGCCGGCGCCGCACAGTGCGTCGGCCTCGGCGCCCATCAGGGTGTGAATGAACGTCGTCAGCAGCTCGCGCAGCAGGTCGGGGCTTGCACCGGTGAGTCGGTCGGTCAGGATCTGCTGCAGGTCGATATCGTGGGCACTGGTCATCGCGTGGTCCTTCATCGAGTGACTTTGGTAGGTCTCTCGAAGAGTCACGCGATGGCCACCTTCGTTGGCTACGACACGCCGGTCAGATGCGGAACCGGTTCATACACCATCTTCATGGACGCAACCGATCGCCCGCTGCAACGGAGTATCTCGCCACTTGTGACCGACGGGGCAACCACCACAGCATCTGGGTGCTCATCTCTGAAACCACACGCCCCCTCAAGGCTCACCATCGGTATCACTACCTCTGTTCTATCAAGACCCTCCATGCCCCGACCGAGACGCGCGCACGCATCCGACGGTAGGGAGCACATCGCCGTATCCCAGCAGCATCGTCGGCGAGCTAGGACTACCGATGACGCTGACCGGCGCCGAGGGGTGAATCGATGAACTTCGGGTCCACTTGGGAGAATGACCGCCCATGAAGCCCAGCCGTGTAAACGCAGTAGTCTCCGTCGTCGACGTCGAGGCCAACGTTGCCTGGTACACGACGTTTTTCGGCCGACCTGCCGACCGTCACTTGCCCGATCTCGCTGAATGGCGGCTCACGGGCAACCGGATCAGAATTACGGCGCACAACCCGTAGACGCAAACCGCACAATAGCGCCAAATCCACTGCAAGAAAGGGTTTTTCGAAGAACTGATAACAATTACTATGTCAATCTGAACACCCAGGGGGCGAAACGGGCTGAGCGCAGTTCTGCGGTCACCCCACCGGTTCCGTTCCCTGGGTCTGCACGTCCTTGACATGCGCAGGGCTTCCCGAATCCCCATCCTTCCCATGGTGAGCTCTCCAGGGATGCAGCAGGTGGTGCCGATGGTCTTAGCGCACCTCCGATCGTCCTACGACCTGCATGCCACCACCCTTACGCCAAAGTGACCCATGGGGAGGCGCTTCGCTGGCATTCGAGCTTCCCGGTCAACATTGGCCCATCTCGGCCGAAACCGCATGAGCGCCTTCCTGCACGAACAGGGTCAGTCTTGGCCTTCGCTATACCGGCAGACCGGAGAAACGGCGCTCCACGGCGAACCTGCCAGTTTCGGAAGTCGATTGCACGGACCCCTGGGGGTCGGGTTCGCCTCTTCGCGCAGTGGAATTCCGACACTTTCTAGTCAAGAGGGCTATGCACAAGAACTGCAGGCATCCATTAGGCCAGGACCGACGAGCGACACCAACTCGCCCCAAATAGTCAAGTTTTATGTCCCATTTGGTCAAATGTCACCACGCTGCGCCCGCTATCGTGACATCCATCACCTCATGTGGGTGGGCCGGGAGATCGAGCATGAGGCCGCTCAGATCTCCGCTGGAAGACGTCACCGGTGGCATCCAGCCGTCCCGTGCCAGCCCCACCCCCTCTCGATTGGAGTTTCTTCATGCATTTTCACGATGATGCCCTGTTCCCGGAGAACCAGGACAAGCTCGTTATCACTGTCGCGCCGTACGGCCCGGAATGGGAGGTCGACGACTTCCCCGAGGACCTGCCGTTGTCGATGGACGAGCATGTCCAGCAGGCTGTGGACTGCTTCGAGGCCGGCGCGACCGTGCTGCACATCCACGTCCGCGAACTCGACGGGAAGGGCTCCAAGCGGCTGTCGAAGTTCAACGAGCTGCTGGGCCGGCTGCGCGAGGCCGTGCCGGAGATGATCCTGCAGATCGGCGGCTCGATCTCCTTCGCCCCCGAGGGCGAGGGCGCGGAGGCGAAGTGGCTCAGCGATGACACCCGGCACATGCTGGCCGAGCTCGATCCGGCGCCGGACCAGGTGACGATCGCGATCAATACCGGCCAGATGAACATCATGGAGTTGATGACCGAGGGCGACACACGCGGAACGTCGTTGGCGCGCCCGGAACTGGTCGAAACCTATCGGGAAATGACTGTGCCTGCCGGCCCGAGCTGGGTGGAGGAGCATCTGCGCCGTCTGCAGGCCGCGGGTATTCAGCCGCACTTCCAGCTGGGAAGTATTCCGCAGCTCGAGACCGTGGAGCGTCTGGTTCGCCGGGGCTTCTACACCGGCCCGCTCAACATCACGTGGGTGGCGATCGGCGGCGGGCTGGACGGGCCGAACCCGTACAACATGATGGAGTTCATCCGCCGGGTCCCGGACGGCGCCTCGCTCACGCTCGAGACGTTGATGCGCAGCGTGCTGCCGATGAACACGATAGCGATCGCGATGGGCCTGCACGCCCGGTGCGGCAACGAGGACAATCTGTGGGCGCCGCGGGGCGGCAAGATCACCTCGGCGGAGCAGGTGCGCCAGTTGGTGCGGGTCGCTGGTGAGCTCGGCCGGGAGGTGGCCACCGCCAAGGAGGCCCGCGAGATCTACCGGATCGGTGAGAGCTACGCGGATGCGGACGAGACGCTGGCGCAGGCCGGTTACGCGCCGAATCGCCGGCCGGGCCAGGTCGGATTCACCCACTACGCCCAGCACTAGAACGCGTAGCACCACATCACCAGACGTTGGGGGCACGGTGACATCGTCCGTGCCCCCGACGCACTCCCCGTCCGAAGGACCAGCCGATCGGCCCCGCGCTTTCGACACAATCTCGAACTTCTCGACACAACCCCAAGGAACTAGCCCATGGTGCTGCAAGGTGAACCTATCGAGGTCAACACCCCAACTCTCACATCCAGCCGGAAGCGACGGATCTTCCCCTGGGTGGTCTTGGCACTGACCTTCGGCCTACTGCTGTCGGACTACATGTCGCGCCAGGTGCTCAGCGCCGTCTTCCCGATTCTGAAGGCCGAGTGGGACCTGTCCGACTCGCACCTCGCCTCCCTGAACAGCATCGTTGCGCTGATGGTGGGCTTGCTGACGTTACCTCTGTCGATCTTGGCGGATCGCTGGGGACGGGTCCGGAGCCTGGTCCTGATGGCCGTGCTGTGGAGCGTCGCGACGCTGCTGTGCGCGATCGCCACCAGCTACGAGCAGATGCTCGGCGCCCGCTTCCTCGTCGGTGTGGGCGAGGCGGCCTACGGCAGTGTCGGTATCGCCGTCGCGCTCACCGTCTTCGCGCCCCGCGTCCACGCGGCCCTCGCCGGAGCATTCATGTCCGGCGGATCGTTCGGTTCGGTGATCGGCGTCGCGCTCGGCGGGTTGATCGCGGTCCAGTTCGGCTGGCGGTGGTCCTTCGCCGCCATGGCGATCTTCGGCCTGATCTTGGTGGCGCTGTTCCGTGCCCTGGTTTCGGAGGGCAAGCTGGCCGGATATGCCGTTGAGGGCCCGCCGACCGCGATCGGCGACCCACACACGCCGGACGGTTACCGCGCCCCCCTGTCCAGCCTGTTCACCAACCCCGCCGTTGTGTGGACCTATGTAGGCAGCGGACTGCAGATGTTCACGGCAGCGGTCCTGCTGGCATGGATGCCGAGTTTCTTCAACCGGTACTACGGCCTGGCCCCAGACAGGGCCGGAGTGGTCGCGTCCGTGTTCGTGTTGCTCATCGGCAGCGGCATGGTGGTCTGCGGTGTCATCACCGACCGGGTCAGCCGCGAGAGCCCGGCCACGAAGTGGACCTCGGCGATCATCTACTGCGTCATCGCGCTGGGCTGCCTGGGGGTTGGGTTCAGCATGGGCAACGGCCCCGTCCAGCTGGTCCTGATCGGTATCGGCGCCTTCTTCTCGGCGGGCTCCTCCGGCCCGGCCGCCGCGATGGTCGCCAACCTCACGCACACCACCCTCCGCGCCTCCGCGATGGGTGTGGCCACTATCGCGAACAGTCTTCTCGGCCTGGCCCTGGGCCCCTTCGTCGTCGGGATCCTGGCGGACCACCTGGGCCTGCTCGACGCGCTCAGGCTCGCGCCGCTGGCATACATCCCCGCCGCCTCAGCACTGCTGCTGGGACGACGCCTATTCCCCGCTGGCTTACGCAAGCTCCAGCAGCTGCGGCGGGGCGGCGCCTCGAGCATCACCAACTAACACCGGAGACCGCAATGGCCAACCCTGTCCCCACCGACCACTCATCCCCCACAGTCGTGATCGTGCCCGGACTCCGGGACCACGTCGAAGAGCACTGGCAGACCTTGCTGGCGAACAGGCTCGACCGGGTCCGTATCGTGCCTCCACTCGAGAACGACAAGCTCAGTTTGAGCGCGCGCACAGCAGCCCTCGACGCCGTGACCGAGGACATCGACGGTCCGATCGTGCTCGTCGCCCACAGCGCCGGCGTCATGATCGCGGTGCACTGGGCTCAGCAGACGACCCGGCCGGTCCTCGGCGCCCTGCTGGCGACACCCCCCGACCTGGAACAGCAGCCCCCCGAGGGATATCCGACGCTCGAGGACCTCGACAGCAACGGCTGGCTGCCCATCCCCCGCCGCAAGCTGCCCTTCCCGAGCATCGTCGCCGCCAGCACGAACGATCCGCTGGCCAGCCGCCGCAGAGTGGCCGGCATGGCGGAGGCGTGGGGCGGTCGGCTGGTCGACCTCGGAGACGTGGGGCACCTGAACCCGGCCTCCGGGTACGGGAATTGGCCACAGGCAGAGAAGCTCATCGAGGAGCTGCTCGAGGTTCGGACGGTAGCCACCTCATGAGCAAGGTATTCGGCACAGCCTCCGCCGCGGTGGCAGACATCCAGGACGGAGCGTCCCTGGCGGTCGGCGGATTCGGCGCATGCGGCATTCCCGACGCGCTGATCAAGGCCATCGACGCGGCCGGAGCCACCAACCTCGAGGTGTTCACCAACAATTGCGGAGTGGAAGGCGTCGGGCTGGGAATCCTATTGGGGGGAAGAAAGATCCGCCGTGTAACGGCATCCTATGTGGGGGACAACCAGGAGTTCGCCCGGCAGTATCTCTCCGGAGAGCTCGAGGTGGAGCTGACCCCACAAGGCACCCTCGCAGAGAAGCTGCGCGCCGGCGGCGCCGGGATCCCGGCCTTTTTCACCCCCGCGGGTGTCGGCACCCCGATTGCGGGGGGTGGGCTGCCCTGGCGCTATCGCGCAGACGGATCCGTTGCGCTCGCATCGCCGCCGAAGGAGGTCCGCGAGTTCGCGGGCAGGAGGTATCTGCTCGAGGAGTCCATCAAGGCGGAGTACGCGCTGGTGCACGCGCTCGTCGGCGACACCGCGGGCAACCTCATCTTCAGCAAGGCCGCGATGAACTTCAATCCACTCGCGGCGATGGCCGCCAAGGTGTGCATTGCTCAGGTCGAGAGACTCGTCGAACCCGGTCAACTCGATCCGCACCACGTGCACCTGCCGGGGATATTCGTCGACCGGATCGTGCAGACCGGGCCGCAGGAAAAACACATCGAAAAACGCACCGTAACCACCGCCAACGGCATAAGGACCGCCTGAGATGACCACAATTGCTGATCCGGCGACCCTCGAGGTCGTCGGCTGGACGCGCGATGAGATGGCCGCTCGGGCGGCGCTGGAACTGTCTGAGGGACAGTACGTGAACCTGGGCATCGGGTTGCCTACGCTGATCCCGAACTACCTGCCGACCGGTGTGACGGTCACCCTGCACAGCGAGAACGGCATCCTCGGAACTGGCGCCTATCCCACCGAGGACCAGGTCGACGCGGACCTGATCAACGCAGGCAAGGAGGCGGTGACCGTCAACCCCGGCGCCTCATTCTTCGATTCCGCGACCAGCTTCGGGATGATCCGCGGCGGCCGTATCGACGTCGCGGTGCTCGGCGGCATGCAGGTCTCCGCCACCGGCGACCTGGCGAACTGGATGGTCCCGGGAAAGATGGTCAAGGGCATGGGCGGTGCCATGGATCTGGTCCACGGCGCCGCCCGAGTAATCATACTCATGGAGCACACCGACAAATCCGGCGCGCCGAAGATCGTGTCGGCCTGCACATTGCCGCTGACCGGGGCAGGCGTGGTACACCGCATCATCACCAACCTCGCTGTCATCGACGTCACCGACAACGGTCTCGTTCTGCGCGAATGCGCTCCCGGCGTGACCCAGACCCAAGTCCGTGCCGCCACCGCCGCCGCTGTCGCGTGACCACCCATTCGAGTCTTGAAAGTGGGCCTGATGCTCAATTTGTGTGTATTGCTTGAAGATTCGGTACGGAGATACCCGGACCGCGATGCGCTTGTACTCGGCGATGAGCGCCACTCCTATGCGGAGCTGAATCGTCAAGCCAATAAGATCGCGAACCTGCTCGTGGCCCGCGGCGTCAAGCCGGGCGACAAGGTCGCGCTGTCCTGCCCGAATCTCATCGAGTTCCCCACGGTGTATTTCGGGATCCTCAAAGCGGGCGCTGTGGTGGTGCCGCTCAACATCTTGCTCAAGGGCCGCGAGGTCGCGTACCACCTCAACGACTCCCAGGCGAGGGCCTACTTCTGCTTCGAGGGCGGCCCCGACCTGCCGATTGGCGAATACGGCCACGACGGCTTCCGCGACGCCCACGGTTGCACAGAGATGTTCCTGCTCACCGCGGACCCGCACGCGCCCTCCCCGATCGCCGGCGTCGAGACAGCTGCCCAGGCCGCCGCGGAGATGGCCGACGAGTTCGAGACGGTGGTGCGCGAGCCCACCGACACCGCGGTGATCCTCTACACCAGCGGCACCACCGGACAGCCGAAGGGCGCGGAGCTCACCCACTCCAACATGGTGCTCAACGCGCTTTCGGCGAATCGCCTGTTAGACAACACGCCAACACAATTCGATGTCTGTCTGGTCACGCTCCCCCTGTTCCACTCCTTCGGCCAGACCGTCAGCATGAACTCCGCGCTCTCTGTGGGCTCGACCCTGGTGTTGATGCCGCGGTTCGAGGCCGCCGCCGCGCTCGCGCTGATGGAACGCGAGGAGATCACGGTTTTCGCCGGCGTGCCCACGATGTACTGGGCACTGCTCGGCGCGCTCGAGGGCACAGGCGCCGACGCGGACGTCGACACGATCTCCCGGAACATGCGCAAGGCGATCTCCGGTGGCGCCGCGCTGCCGGTGGAGATCCTCACTCAGTTCAAGACCAAGTTCGGCGTGCAGATTCTCGAGGGGTACGGGCTGTCCGAGACGTCCCCGCTGGCGCTGTTCAGCGACCCGGAACGCGACCCCCGCCCCGGTTCGATCGGATGCCCGGTCTGGGGCGTCGAGGTGCGGTTGGTGGACCCGAACTGGAACACGATCTCCGGGGAAGTCCAAGTCGGGGAGATCGCGCTGCGCGGGCACAACGTGATGAAGGGCTACTACAACCGGCCCGACGCGACCACCGAGGTCATTGACAACGGCTGGTTCCGCACCGGGGATCTGGCCCGCGTCGACGAGGACGGCTTCTACTACATCGTCGACCGTGCGAAGGACCTGATCGTGCGCGGGGGGTTCAATGTCTACCCCCGCGAGATCGAGGAGGTGCTGATGACCCACGAGTCCGTCTCGCTGGCAGCGGTGGTCGGACTGCCCGACGAGCGGCACGGCGAGGAGGTCAAGGCATTCGTCATCCTCGCGCCCTCGGCGCAGGTGACCGAGGACGAGCTGGTCGCCTGGTCGAAGGCGCAGATGGCCAGCTACAAGTACCCGCGCCGCATCGAATTCGTCGGGGCGTTACCGATGACAGCGACCGGGAAGATCCTCAAGCGCGAACTCGTCCGCTCTGAGGCTGCCCACTGATCCCGCACCACCCCACCGTTTCGGAGGAATGATGACCCAGAACGAAAACAGCCATCCCGTGGTGGAGGCGATGAAGGCCGGCGGCAGCTGGAATCCACTCTGGGATGGGCTCAACGAGATGGACCCCGACTGGACCGAGCTATACATGAAGATGGCGACGGCGCCGTACCGGAGTGGAGTTCTCTCGCCGAAGGTCATCCAGCTGCTGTGCATCGCCGTCGACGCCGCCGCCACCCACATGTACGCGCCGGGGACCAGACGCCACATCCAGGCCGCCCTGGACATCGGGGTGACACCCCAGGAGATCCTCGAGGTGCTCAAACTGTCCACCGTCGTGGGAATCCACTCCTGCAACCTCGGCGTCCCGATACTCGTCGAGGAGATGGCCGCGCACGAGCGCCGTCAGGCGGCCAACTGACCCTGCGGTCAGCCGTCAAGCTGAAGCTGCAGCGGACCGAGTTGGCTGTCGAGAAACAAACGAGTACCGCAGCGCGGCAGGGTCTTCCGGTGTCGAGAACTTACGAGAGCCGGCCAGGAGACGAGAGGAAACCGAGATGAAGCTGCAAGGCAAGGTGGGGGTGGTCACGGGGGCGGCCCAAGGACTGGGGAGGACCATCGCGGTGGCGATGGCCGAGGAAGGTGCGGACATCGTCGCCTGCGACATCCAGGCGGACAAATTGGCGGACGTTGCGGGAGAAATCGAAGCACGCGGCCGACAGTGCCTGCCTGTGAGCTGCGACGTCTCGGACAGCGCCGCGGTTCGAGAGATGTTCGCCCGAACAGCAGCGCGGTTCGGCACCGTGCACGTCCTGGTCAACAACGCTGCTCGGGTACCGAACTCCCCCGCCGAGGAGGAGCGGCGCAACCGGCAATACGCGCACCTGACCACTCCGACGCCGCGGCGGTCCCTCGGTATCACCAGCGACCTCACCGACGAGGACTGGCTCAAGTGGTGGGATGTCAACGTCCACGGAACCTTCTACTGCACGCGGGAAGCGTTGAAGTTCATGCAGGCGCAGCAGTACGGCCGGATCATCAACATCGCGTCGATCGCGGGCATCTCCGCGGCCAGCACTCACAGCCCGGGGTACTCCGCGAGCAAGGCGGCGGTCGCCGGCTTCACCAGGACCGTGGCACTCGATGTCGCCGGCGCCAACATCTGTGTCAACGCGATTGCCTGCGGGGCAGTGATGACACCAACATTCGAGGACTATCTCGCCCGAGCGACCGATCAGCAGAAAAATAGCCTGTACCAGATCATCCCGCTCGGCCGTCTCGGGCGCCCGGACGAGTACGCCTCTCTCGCCGTCTACCTCGCCGGGGACTCTCACTACCTGGTGGGCCAGGTCATCAGCCCCAACGGGGGCGCGGTCATCTGACGGACGGTCCGCCTGATCCCGCAGGCGCAGAAGAAGACCGGGTGATGGAAGTGATTGACTGCCCGCACTCGGTTTGCCGTGTTGCGCTGGGCGGTGTTCGTCGACCTCAACCTGGCCGGAGACACCTGGACTCAGGTCACATCCTCGGTGGGGGCGGCTGCCGCAACCGAGGATGACGTCGAGGTAGCTGTCAGTGCTCGCTTCCCGCCTGCTCCGATACCCATGCGGCGATCTGAGCGCGGGAGGTGAACCCGAGTTTGGCCAGGAGGTGCTCCACATGGCCTTGCGCGGTGCGGGGCGAGATCACGAGTCGGGCTGCGATCGCCTTGTTGGTCAGTCCCTCGGCGATCAGGTCGGCAACCTGCCGCTCCCTCTTGGTAGGTCTCACCGAGGTCCCGGCCGCGGAGGCCGGAGGGGCCGGGGCCCGCTCGCCGAGGCCGAAGGCGACGGCTGCATCGAGGCCTAGGCGCTTGCCCTCGCGGCGGGCCGCCTCGAATCCTCGCTCGCCGAGTGCTCGGCGACTCGACCGCTCGCACTGCTCGTGGTAGGTGCGCAGGGTGGGGAACACGACTCCGACACTGCCGATCGAGTGCCCCAACTCCTCGGCGGCCGCCACCAAGACGGTGGCGCGGTATGCGTCGTGCTCGTCGGCGGCGATCCAGCCCAGTGCGTCGAGGCAGGTGGCGACGGTGCGGGGATTGTTCACCTGCCGGGCCAGCCGCAGCGACTGCCCGAGCAGCCGGGCGGCCCGCACCGCGTCGCCCTGCTGCCACACGGCAATGCCCATGGCCGTCAGCGTGTATGCGCGATACATCGATTCACCGCGTGCTGTCGTGATGGTGAGCACCTGCTCGTAGCAATCGATGGCCTGATCTATTTCGTCGAGGAGGTCGCGGGCCACGCCGAGCAGGTAGAGCGCCCCCACGTGCAGTGGGTGGCCCGTCCGGGTGCCGAACATTTCGAGGGCGCGTTCCAGGCGCGCGGGTGCACGCCGAGGATCCCCGCTCAGCAGTGCGAGTGTGGCGTCGGAGTAGGCGACCAGGGCATGGATCAGTGGGTCGGTCGACTGTTCGGCGAGGGTGCGTTCCTCCTCGACCAGTGCGGTCCCGGTCTCGAAGTCTTTCTGCATTGCGGCGAGCGCACTGTCGGCGTACAGCGCCTTGGCCCTCTCGACGGTCGGCCGCCCGGGATCGTGCGCAAGCAGGCGGTCGAGGTGGTGCCGTCCCTCGCCGAACCAGCCCTGGGAGAGCCAGAACGGGAACAGGGCGGCGGCGATGCGTAGTCCGGTGCCGGGATCGTCCGTCGCGGAGAACTCGAGCGCCTCCCGCAGATTCGACTCCTCCCGCCCGAGCCGGGCGATCCAGTCCAGCTGCCGGGAACTGATCCACTCGGTCTCCGCTGTGAGCGCCAACTTCTCATACCAATCCCGGTGCCGCCCACACAGTTGCAGATATTCACTGCTCTGCTGCAGCTTCTCGCGGCCGTAGTCGCGCAGTGTCTCGAGCATCCGGAATCGGACCACTGTGCCATGTTCTTCCCGGATCAGGATCGACTTGTCCACCAGTGAGGTCACCGCGTCGAGGAGCTCCTCCGGATCCGAGTCACTGCCACAAATCTGTTCGGCGGCATCGAGTTCGAAACTGCCGGCGAACACCGACAACCTCGACCACATCCGTTGCTCCCCTGGTGTGCACAGGTCGTAGCTCCAGTCGAAACACAGCCGCAGAGTTTGTTGGCGTGATGGTGCCACCCGGCTGCCGCGCGTCAGCAGCGCGTACCGGTCGGTGAGCCGGTCCAGGATCTGCTCCGGCGACATTGCCCGCAGCCGGGCCGCCGCCAACTCGATCGGCAGCGGCAACCCGTCCACGCGGTGGCAGATCCCGGCCACCGCGGCCTGGTTGTCCTCGGTCAGCTCGAACCCCGGAACGACGGTGGCGGCACGGTCGGCGAACAACGCTACGGCGTCGTAGCTGGGCAGTCCCGACACCGACGACTGCCGATCCGGGTCGGGCGCCGTCAGCGGTGGTACGCGCAGCACCGCCTCCCCGCCGATCCCGAGGGGTTCGCGGCTGGTCGTGAGAATCCGCAGGCCCGGGCAGGCCTGTAACAGGGTCTCGGCCAGTTCGGCCGCGGCGTCCACGACCTGCTCGCAGTTGTCGAGAACCAGCAGCAACTCCCGCGAGGCCAGGAACTGCAACAACACCTCATCCGACGGTGTGGCCGACCGGTCACGCAACCCGAGCGCCGCGGCCACCACATCGGTCAGCAACGACCCGTCGGACAGTTCACCCAACTCCACCAGCCACACCCCGTCGCCGAACGCTCGCTGCACGCTGTCGGCCGTCCGCACTGCCAGCCGCGTCTTACCGACACCGCCGATCCCGGTCAGTGTCACCAGATGCGAGGCCGACAGCATTGCCTTGGTGTCGGTGAGTTCCCCCCGCCGTCCGACGAAGCTGGTCAGTTCGACCGGCAGATTCCCGGTGGCGCCCCGAATGGCGGGCGGGGTCGGCGGGCGCTGACCGAACGTCGCGCGCCCGGATGACACTGGTGGAACCGGCTGGTGTTCTCGCTGGGCGCCTGGTTCGGCATGTAGGGCCATCTCGTCGACGGGGAAGCCGTTGCCGAGCTGGATCCGCCGCAATTGGTCACCGAGTTCCGCAGCCGAGGGCCGGTCCGGCGGGTTTGCGGCCATTGCGCGTCCGATCGCCGCCGACACGGCGTCGTCGATGCCGTGCTCGCGCAGATCCGGTACCGGCTCGGTGGTGATGGGTGGGAACTCGGTTTCCGCCTGCTCGCCGCTGTGGCGCTCGACGGCGGCGTGCCCGGTCAGGGCGCTGAACAGGACGGCACCGAGCCCGTAGACGTCCGAGGCCGGGCTCGGTGCATCGCCCCGGAGCACCTCCGGGGCGAGGTACGCCGGGGATCCGGTGCCGGTCTCGAGGCTGCGGGAGATGTGCGCGATACCAAAGTCGCTCAGCGCGGGTCCGTCGTAGTCGGTGAGCAGAATGTTCGTCGGCTTGATATCGCGGTGCACAATCCCGAGCTGGTGCGCGGTCTGCACCGCACCCGCTATCTTCACCCCCAGCTGCAGCGACTCGTCCAGCGGGAGCGGACCGTGCCGGCGGATCCGCGCCTCCAGCGAGTCCCGCGGGTGGTACTGCATGGCAATGTACGGCCGACCGGCCTCGGTTGCGCCGACCTGCAGGACGGTGACGATGTTCGGGTGCCCGCTCAGCCGGCCCACTGCGCGCTGTTCCCGGAAGAACCGAGCCCGGTTCATCTCGTCCAGGTCGGGGGTGAGCACCTTCACCGCCACCAGGCGGCCCAACTCGGACTGGATGCAACGGTAAACGACACCGAAGCCGCCTCGCCCGATCTCCTCGGCGTCCTCGAACCCCGCCGCTGTCAGCTCCGCAGCGACCGCTGGGTTCACGTGGTGCTGAGTGGGGAGTGGATCATCATTTCCGGCCATCGGCCACCAGCATTCATCCGGTCCGCGACATCTTCACGGTCGAAACCGTGCGTACTCACCTCGAAAGGTGTGCCCTCAGGATATCGCTGTCCACACCCTGTCCCCCTGATCCTCGTTCGCGAACGAGTTCGAGTCTCTCGGGTTAACGCGGGCCCCGGATCCCCTCGCCCCCGCCCGCGACCAGTGTGGATCGTCGGTCGATCACCGGATTGTGACGTTCCATTTCAAGGCGAGGGCAAGGTGTTCCATCAGCAAAACATCGTCGAGACGCCGCTGAATGACGCCTGGATGCCGACATCGGACGCACGTTCCGGGTAGAAGCCACGCACACCGCAAATAGTCACTCATCAAGGTGTCCCGACCGCGGGCGACCTTGTACAGCCCCGCCGTGGGTAGGTCTACGACGCCAGGATCTTGGCGTCTCGGCGGTGAACTCGTTCTCGGTGAGCACGCTTTGAGCCCGGAGCACGGCGAGCTGCTAACCCGCCGGAAGTCGGTGGATGGGGGTGCCGACCGCGGGCGACGTCGAATCCTGCGCCGCATTCCAAGCCTTCGGGCTGCATCCGAAGCGGTCCTTGAACCATCGCGAGAACGAACTGAGCGCGGAGAAGCCGAGTTCGCCGGCGATGTCGGTCAAGGGACGGTCCTGGCGGGCGACATAGCGTTGCGCCAGGTCGACCCGCACCGAATCGACCAGCGACGAGAACGTCGCGTCCGACCCGGAGAGGTGCCGGTGCAGCGTTCGCCGATCCATGCCGAGGCTGCGGGCGACATACGCGGCCGAGCACCGCTCGGTCGGCAGCAGCGACTCGACCAGGGTTCGGACGCGATCAACGGTGGTCGTGTCCTCGGGCGGGACGAGCGACTCCAGGTACTGCCGGGTGTAGGGCCGCAACAGGGGGTCGGACATCGCGTTGTCGGAATCAAGGTCGCGCGCGTAGGCGACGATCCCGTTGAGGGTGTGCCCGAACTGGATTTGGGAGCCGAGGACGCGGTGGTGTGTGTCGAGGACAGCCGGGGCCTCGTGCACGAAACACACCGTCAGCGGCTCCCAATCGTCGTGGAGCAACTCGCGCAGGATCCGACAGACCGAGGCGACCGCGATCTCGATGCCCTGCCGACCGAACGTGATGCCCGGGGCAGTGTCGACCTGCACAGTGGCCAGGCCGTTCGCTTCGACCAGCCGGGCGCGCAGCGCCTCGTTGTGCAGATTGACATGACGCAGAACCATGCCCAAGGCGCTGCGCACGTCCGGTTCCTCCCGCGCGATCAACCCCACCGGGCCGAGGTTGGACATTCCGCGGGCAGCGGCCAGCCGCAGCCCGAAATCCTCGCACCGGGTTTCGGCGGCGGACAGCTCGAACAGCCGGCTCACCGAGTCGACGGGCAGCCACCCGTCACCGGAACCGAGCGCGGCCGGATCGACCCCGACCGAGCGCATCAACGGGAGAGGGTCCCGCCCCAGCGTCAGCATGAGATCGACATAGCCGTTGAGCACGGCATTGCGCACCAGATACTGCATCCTCACCCTGTCCCAAACAGTCAAACATTCTGACCCGTGCGGTCAATTGTAACCGCCCTTGCTGCGCTAGCGTGATCCGCGTCACCAACCACCGTGCCCACTTACAGAAATGCGTCGGTCCCACCATGAGAATCCGCACCTTCACCGCCACCGCCGTCCTGGCGATCGCCGCCGTCGGCATCACTGCCGGCACTGCTCAGGCCGTCCCCACGACCACCGACGCTCCCGCGAGCATCCAGAGCACCCAGCAGGGAGTCGACTGGACCGTCAACCGTGACGGAAACCGCGTCATCGTTCAGACCACATCCGGAACGTTGGCTACCGAGGGCAACCGCCTGGTGGTCCGCAACGACCAGGGCGTCGTCCTGGAGTCCGTACCGTTGGCACTCGCAGTCGACGGCGCCGTCCACCCCGTCGCCGCCCAGGTTTCGGGCAACAACGCCGTGCTCACCGCCGATACCGATCCCGCCGTCGCGAAACCTGTGCCCAACTACAGAGGGCTTCACGACGTCGATCTTCCTGCCGCGACCCTTGCGGTGCAGCCCCCCATCATGTTGACCTCCGCGATCGGCGGCTTTCTCGGTGCCGCAACGGGCCTGGTCGGCGGCTGCGTGCTTGGCGCCATCGTCGGTGGTGTCGTTTCCGCGCCGGCAGCCATGCTCTTCGGGGCAGGCCCCCTCGCCGGCTGTGTCGGAGGTGCCTTGATGCTCGGCGCCGGCGCCGGGCTTGCGGGCACCGCAATCGGAGGCCTCGGTTCCACCGTGGCGAACGCCCCACAGTTCATGCAACTGCTCAACCAGCCCCCCGCACCCAAGAAATAGACGCCAAGAGAACCCGAGTGGTCCCACTGAAAAACGGGGTCGGACTCGGACAGTGCGTGTGGTGCAGCGAGGTCACTCGCATAAACGATGCCGCTGAAGTCCTGTTCGAGTGGGGACGGACCACGCCTCGACGCACAAACACCCGCTAGAAGCCTGAGCCTTGGCTCACACCGTAACTGAACGGATCTCTGTGACACCTACATCCACGTCGAGTAACCCCGACGAGCTCGCCATTCCCCTCGACCTGCTGTTGACCAACGGCACTCGCGGGTTCGCCGCACGCATGCTGCCGGACCGGTCCTGGATCAGGGCCGCCCGAAGCCTGGTCGATCAGCCACACACCCTTACCCTCCGCGGTGGTGCGCTCCTACGCGAACTGGGCGCGATCGCCGCCGGCACCTCCGACCGCGCACCCGCCAGATCGGACAAACGTTTCGGTGACCCGGCCTGGCAGCAGAACCCGTTGTTGCGGCGCACCATGCAGGCCTACCTCGCGGCCGCCCACACCGCGAACGCACTCTTCGACGACGCCACACTGGACTGGCGCGACGCCGAGAAGATCCGCTTCGTACTCGACAACATCCTCGAAGGAGCCGCCCCGACCAACAATCCACTCCTGAGCCCCTTGGGATGGAAGGCGATGATCGACACCGGCGGCCTGAGCGCCGTGCGCGGTGTGCGCACCTTCGCCCGCGACATGCTCGCCAGCCCGCGCGTGCCCGCCATGGTCGAACCGGACGCGTTCTCGGTGGGCGAAACCGTGGCCACCACGAAGGGCGCGGTCGTGCTGCAAACCAGGGCCTTCGAGCTGATCCACTACGCACCCCAAACCCCGACGGTGCACGCGACTCCCCTGCTGATCGTGCCCCCGGTCATCAACAAGTACTACATTCTCGATATCGCCCCAGAGCGGAGCCTGATCGAATACCTGGTACGGCAAGGACAGCAGGTCTTCACCATCTCGTGGCGCAATCCGCAGGCCCGCCACCGCAATTGGGGAACCGACATATACGGTGCGGCGATCATCGAAGCCCTCGACGCGATGCAGACCGTCACCGGCATCGACAGTACGCACCTGCTGGGAACCTGCTCGGGCGGGATCCTCGCAGCCATGACGGTCGCCCACCTGACCGAGATCGGCCAAGGCGACCGGGTCGCGGGCCTGACTCTCGCGGTCACCGTCCTGGACCAAACACGGGCCGGGTTCGCATCAGCCGTCATGAGCGAACGCGCCGCCAGCGCCGCGATCCGTGCGTCCGCGTCCAAGGGTTACCTCGACGGCCGCGCGATGGCCGAGATGTTCGCCTGGTTGCGCCCCACCGACCTGGTGTGGCGGTACTGGGTCAACAATTATGTGCAGGGCCGCCACCCGGCACCGTTCGACGTGCTGTTCTGGAACGCCGACACCACCCGGATGGCGGCGGCGCTGCACCGCGACCTCGTGCTGCTCGGCGTCCGCAACGCGCTCACGGTACCGGGGGCGGTGAGCATGCTCGGCACCCCCGTCGACCTCGGGAAGATCACCGCCGACGCGTACGTCGTCGGGGGCATCGCCGACCACATCAGCCCATGGCAATCCACCTACCGCAGCGCCCGCCTGCTCGGCAGCAAGGACAGCCGATTCGTACTGTCATCAAGCGGTCACATCGCATCAATGGTGAACCCGCCCGGCAACCCGCGGGCGTCATTCCGGTTCGGGCAGGCCGACGCGGACACGGCGGACGCCTGGATGGCCTCTGCTGAGCAGGCGGCGGACTCGTGGTGGCCCGACTACGCACGGTGGCTCACCGACCGCAGCGGCCCCGACATCGACGCGCCCGGTGCCCTCGGCTCCCGCGAGTACCCGCCCCTCGCGCCGGCTCCGGGCACCTACGTCCATCAGAGCTGACATCCACACTCGAGGGAAGAACGATGAGCACTCATCTCGCGGAACCGGCCGATCTGCTCGGACTGATCGGACAAACGGTCGGCATCACCGAGCCCTACTACCTCACCCAGTCCCAGATCAATCGATTCGCCGACGCCACCGGTGATCACCAGTGGATCCACACCGACGTCGAACGCGCGGCACAAGGCCCCTTCGGTGGCACGATCGCACACGGATACCTGACGTTGGCGCTGACACCACTGGTACTCGCCGAGGTCCTCACCATCGACAACGTGACGGCCGCCCTCAACTACGGGCTGAACAGGGTGCGGTTCCCGGCGCCGGTCCTGGCCGGCTCCCCGGTCCGCGCCACGGTGGCCGTGACCGGCGCGGAGCAGAAGCCGGGAGGCGTCGAGGCGGTGTTCGGGCTGACGTTCACGGTCGACGGTGCCGAACGACCGGCCTGCATCGCCGACGTCGTGGTGCTGTACCGGTGACCGTGACCGAGCTGTTTGACAACCGCCGCCGGTCCGACGTGACGATCCTCGCCGCCGGCGGCCAGCGGATCCGGGTCAGCGTGCGCCGCGGTACCGGAGTCCCGCTCGTGCTGTGCAACGGGATCGGCGCCGGACTGGAGGTCCTCGACCCACTGGTCGCCGAACTCGACCCGAACACGACAATCATCCGTTTCGACGTGCCCGGGGCCGGCGGGTCCCCGGCCTCGCTCGTGCCCTACGGGTTTCCGTACCTCGCCTGGGTTCTGGGCCGGCTGATCGATCACCACACTCGGCTTCGACGTCGTCGACGTGCTCGGGTTGTCGTGGGGCGGCGCCCTGGCACAGCAATTCGCACTGCAGAACCCCCGCCGCTGCCGTCGACTCGTTCTCGTCGCCACCGCAACCGGGGCACTCATGGTGCCGGGCCGTCCACGGGTCCTGGCGAAGATGCTCACCCCGCACAGGTTCACCGACGCCGACTACGCCGCGTCAATCGCCGGCGAGGTGTGGACCAGCCTGCCCGTGCTACCCCTGATCCGGCAACGGACACTGATCGTCGCGGGCACCGACGACCCGATCATCCCAGTCACCAACGCCCACATCATGAAGACACTTCTCCCACACGCCATATTGCACACGCACGCGGGCGGCCACATCGACCTGCTCACCAACGCGACCGAACTCGCCCCGGTGATCGAGACATTCCGTCATACCTAGAGAACCTTCCGGTTCGGGTCGCACTCTGCGGGCTTTCCCACAGTGACACCTCTGGCCGGGAGTTTACGGACAACAAGAGGATGCATCGGCCGATTCTGGTGGTCGCCGTGACCGCGATCCCGGAGATCATTACCATCGACGTCCTACGCTCAGATCAATCCGGGCAAGCCCTTGCCGGCCGCGACCTGCAACAGATGCTACGCACAGGCCTCGGCGCGGCCGCAGCGTCACTGCCGACCCCGGCACCATCCGCTGCCCCACCAAAGACTTCCACCGTCTCCACCAACGCCGGAGCCGCCGAAACCCTGCCGGTTATCCCTGCGCGCGGACGAGTGGCTGGAGTGTCATTACGTCGAAGCCCTCGTGCAGGGACACCCCCACCATCCGCGGGCCGCGCATCTGCCCGCGGAAGCGGATGTCTCAACCGGATACCGAACCAGAGAGGGTGCGGGGGCTGGCAGCGGTGCTCGATACCGCCGCTGCTCGCGGAACGGTCACTGCTGCATTACGCCGACCCCCCCAGTCCCCGGAGGAGCACCCCAGCGATTGCCCCCTCAACCACAGCGACGGAGATTGCTCATGACCCAAACCCCACCACCCTGGCGTCCCGCCGCGGCCACTGCCCATGCCCTGAGCACCGAGGCCATCAAATCCCACCTCGCGACCATGTTCGCCGAAGACGACACCCCACCGATCGCCGACGCGGGCACATCAGGCAGGAATCCCCAGGACCGGGCAGCTCGCCGCCGAGCCCACCACCGCACCACCCGACACCGGCCCACGACAGAACCATGACCGCACCCGACGGCACCGACAAACCCCACACGGCCGAACAGGACTGGCAGCACCGCGGATCCTGCCGCGGCGCCGACACCTCGATGTTCTTCTCCCCCGACGGCGAACGCGGACACGCCCGCGCGCGCCGCGAACGAGAGGCGAAACAGCTCTGCGAACAATGCCCGGTGCTGACCGAATGCCGAGACCACGCCCTCACCGTCGGCGACCCTACGGCATCTGGGGTGGGATGTCCGAAACCGACCGCACTCGACACCTGCGCCGCGCCCGGACGCACCACCGCCCCCAGACCCCGAACCTCGACCGGAGCACCACACCCATCGACAGGAACGGGCCGCCCCATAACCACCGCCTACTGGATCCGGGGGCCGGACCGGCCGTCGGCCCCGGACCTCACGCCGCGGACAGAATCGTGTCGCCCGAGAGCCGGTTAACCGATCGGGGATTGTTACTCCAGATCTGTCGCCAGATCTGCTTCGGGAAGCCGGTGAACGCGAGCAGAATGCGTCCGGCACCTCTGCCAGGCGGCCCCGGGCAGGGTGGCGCCGATCGCCGACACGAGGCCGGCGTGGGCGTCGGAGGTCACCAACCGCACCCCGGACAGACCGCGGGTAACCAGCGACCGGAAGAACGCCAACCAACCGGCACCGTCCTCGGCGGAGGTCACCTCCAATCCCAGGATTTCCCGGTAACCCTCGGCGTTCACCCCGACCGCGACCAACGCGTGCACGTTGACCACGCGGCCGTTCTCGCGGACCTTGAGGACGAGGGCGTCGGCGGCGACGAACGTGTATTGGCCGGCGTCGAGCGGGCGGCTGCGGAATGCTTCGACCTGGTGTCGAGGTCCTTGGCCATGACGCTGACCTGCGACTTGGACAGGCTGGTGATGCCGAGGGAGTCGACGAGTTTCTCCATCCGTCGGGTCGAGACCCGAGTAGGTAGCAGGTGGCCACCACCGACGTCAGGGCCCGCTCGGCACGCTTGCGGCGCTGCAGCAACCAATCCGGGAAGTACGAGCCCTGACGCAGCTTCGGGACGCCACGTCGAGAGTCCCGGCGCGGGTGTCGAAGTCGCGGTGCCGATAGCCGTTCCGGCTGTTGACCCGGTCCTCGGAGCGTTCACCAAAACCAGCGCCGCACAGGCTGTCGGCCTCGGCACCCATCAGTGCGTCGATGAACGTGGACAGCAGGCTCCGCAGCAGGTCGGGGCTGGCGTCGGTGAGGCGGTCGGTCAGGAACTGGAACAGGTCGATATCGTGAGCACTGGTCATCGCGTGGTCCTTCATCGAGTGACTTTGGTCGGTCTCTCGAAGAGTCACGCGATGGCCGCCTTCATTGGGCTACGACACGCCGGTCAGATCCGAATCCGGTTCATACACCATCTTCACGGACGCAACCCGTATCACCGCCCCCAGGGACCTAGCACCGGCGCGTTCAGCACGTCGCTCACAATCACCTTCGACGACGATGCTGACCACAAGGCTCACCGGATTCCGCCGGGGGTTTCACCTGAGGAGTACTTCCGCCCAGAACCCCCTGGCAGCAGTTGAGAGAACCGATCAGCGATTGTTGACCGGCGAGGGTCGATGGTGGTCACACTGGAAATATGCGAATCGTCGGCCAGCTGACCCCGGATGAGTTCTGGCGCCGTGTCGAGTCAGGCGAGGAGCAGGTCCGTGCTGGGGCAGGCTCCCTACCTCCCTATGGGTTGGACGGATGGGACGGACCGATCATGATCGGCGATTGGGAGTGGCAAGGCAAGAAGTTGATTCTGGCCGGTCTTGCTCATGGCACTCCGGACACAAACAGTGCGGTGGAGGTCGTGACCACCGTGCACGATCCACGACGTCAGGCCGTCAGAAGCATGGAACGAGCGATCGGCCTGACGCCCATCGACGCGGATTACGCGAGGCGACACCGCGCGATCCAAGATGTCCCCGGCAGTGAAATCCAAATTCGTGTCAATGGTCGTTCCACTGCCTTCACGACCTGGGGAGGACGAGAACGCTGGTGGGCCGCCGGCACCGTCGACGGCCGCGGAGTCGTTCTCGAAGGCCGTCGACATCCGTTGGAACAGGTTGACCTCGTTCGAGTCGACGATGTCGAGCCGTACCTTGCCGGTCGGCGAGAGTACATCCGGGAATGCAGAGGAGAGTGACAGCGGCACGGCGCTAGGTGAACGGTCGCCGATAGTGAACCCGATCGAGCACAGTCCAGTTATCCGTTTCGGTCGTACAGCCGGCGATTGACACGCTTGCGCGGAAGCCACGTCGCCAAGGTGCGACCAAGAGTGTTGACGAGTCGTTCACCAAACACGCACAGCGTGGGCTCCCAGGGATGGCCGAAAGTGCCGGCCGAGAAGTCTTCTCGCAGGAAAATGTAGTAGTCGCCGTTCGGATAGACGGACACACGCCACTCTGAGTCCTCAGCAGCGCAGTGCTCCGCAGTGTCGAACCAGTACCCGGGATGTTGCCAGTCGAGAACGACAAACCGCGGATCGTCGGCGAACTCGGCAACGAAGCACCGCAGCGCCTCGGCGTTGACCGCATCGAACCGCGCCCGCCAGGAACCCCTGGTGCCGGCGGTGTTGATGAGATCGAAGGTCACTGAAGGCGTCGGCTCGGCGATCGCAGGCCATGACTCGGGTTTCATGCCTGGTCGAAACCCGAACCTTTCCTCGAACTCCGTCCAATAACGATCACGGTCGGGTAGGTCGGTCCACGCCGGAGGCAAGGGAGAACCGAAGTCGCGGGTGTATCGCATCCGAGCAGGACCTCCTTCGCTCCTGGACCTGACGATGCCACACCCTTCTCTGCCAGGAAAAACGAATATCGGAATCCAAATGGCGAACGTTGATCGGGGCATGTACGCCGAACCCGTGCCGCTCAGCTTGATCCCGTAAGCGGATCCTCATCCGGATCCCTCCAGATTCCATCCCCGCTTCTCAGCCGCGGGAGTCGACGGAACAGGTCGACCGACCGCCTGAACCACGAAAGCAACTTCCACTCAGGAGTAGTACGGGGGTTCGGTGTCGGGATCATCTACAACGACGTCGACACGCGAGTCGGACATAAGCCGATCGATCGCGTCTTAGGCGACGCCGATCGACGCGAAATGAGGATCGACGTCGCAGGCCACGCACCACGCGTGCTCGGATGGCCACACGAACGCGGGGGGAGGTGTGTCACCAAGGTCCCCCAGGTCATCCGGGTCGTCGGCGGTGGGGGTCGGGCAAGATACGACGGAAACCGGCAACCGGTGATCTCGAGTTGAAGTTGCCGTGAGGTGATGGGGCGGATCGGCGTCGGCTGCCCGACCAGGGACAGCGATGCGCAAACGCATCCGGAGGCCCGATCTTGTGTCACCGTTCGCAGTCCGCTCAGATCGGTCGACGGCGCACCCGATAGCGCAGGTGAAGCACCCGGTTGCCCTGAATCACCACGCCAGGATCCTCCAACAGGTGCTGCGCGTGGACCGACCCGAAGTAGCGCTTACCGGACCCGAACACAACGGGTACGACGTCCATGCGCACCTCGTCGACCAGGCCTACGGCAAGCACCTGGCCACCGACGTCGCCAGCGGCGACCTCGACGATGCGGTCACCCGCAAGCTCCTGCGCCCTGGCCACGGCTGCCTCGACGCCGTCGACGAAGTGGAACGGCGTCTCGGGGTCCCAGCCCTCGGGCTCCGGCCGGTGCGTCACGACGACCACGTGGTCGATCCCGCTCGGAGGCCTTCCGTCCCAGCCGTCCGTCATGTCGAAGACGTGGCGGCCGACGAGTGTCGCCCCGATCTGGTCCCAGTACGGCCGGGTGTAGTCGTAGGACGTCTGCGACACCTTAATCTCGCCGCTCTCGTCCAACGGGACGTCACCGCTGGACAACCAGTCGAACAGCGGTCCGGGCTGGTCATTCTCGTCCGCGATGAAGCCGTCCACCGACACCGAGCTGTACATGACCACCTTGCCCACGGGGCTCTCCTCTGCTGTGGGGTGCCCCAAATTTAGCGTGTCGCGTGCCGATTCCCGCCGGCATCGCGTTCGCGGATCCGCTTGCGGCTCAGGGACAGCAGTCGTCAGCGGTGCGTTTCGTCGACCCAGGAAGGATGTCTTCCACTGGTGTCGCCCGCCCAGGTCCGGGAATCGTCACTGTCGAGGTTGACGGTGTCGGTGAGCCAGTAGGTGTCGTCGGGCGCCCATCCCGCGATGACACTCGCGCTGTCGGCGTCGACGGCGATCGCGGTGCCCGCCGCGGCGAGGTATCCCGCCACGGTGAGGTGTACGCCCTCATACAGTTCGGAGAGCCGCGGCCAGTCGGGAACGACCCATCGTCCAGATCGTCCGGTGGTGCGGTACCAATCGTGTCGTTTCTGCGCGGTGACCTCGACGGGAAACTTTCTGCACAGTTCTGCCCACGCCTGCGCACCGTCGACCTCGTACACGCGAGCGCCGGCGGGGATGTTCATTCGTCGTGTGATGGCGCGCTCCCATCCCATGCTGTCCTCGACGAACCACAAACCGGCCGGGGTCCCGTCGAACAGCCGCCGGGACGAACACCGTGTGGGTGGAGTCGACCACCACCAGCCGGACCAGTTCGCCGACGGATCCGCCGGACGATCGCGTTCTGCTCGCACTTCCTCCGCGGCAGTCCGGTCACGGTAGTCACGCAACAATTCTGCGGTCGTCGAGTCAACGGGATCCATGCCGTCCTCACTCCAGCCCACCGACCACTGATCGGCCGCAACGGGCGTCGTCCACCACTGCGCATGCGGGGATCGTGCGATGTGCTCGGCGACCCGTCGAAGCTCACGCCGCACCGGCTCGGTGTCGACGAGGATGTCTTCACCGTCCGGGTCCTGCCAGTAGCGCGCCGCGTCCACCGCGTCGGCGAGGGCCGAACGGAGTGCAACCGCTGTCACCTCGGGCAACGGTACTTGGGACAGGCGGTGCGCCACATCGTCTGCAGTGAGGACGGTCCGCCGAGCCTCTTCAGCGCCGGGCCCGAACAGCACGCGTGCGCCTTCTCGACCGGACTCGAGGTGATACGACGCCAGAAATACGGCGTGATCGAACGAGTCACTGCGGAACTCGGGTTGCAGAGTTCGTTCGGCGTCCCTGGCGTAGGCGAGCAGCATCCGACGCCCGCGGGGGCCGGCCAACAAGGTTTCTGCTGTAGTCATGTGCTGACCACCCTAGAATCCCCGAGCCGACGCGCCTCCAATATGTTCTGACCGCGGGCCGTGGGCCACTGCGGCTGCGAGGAAGCCGGCCGAACGTCTGGGCGGCAGGATGCGCGCAGGCGCGGGTGTTATCGGGGTCTACCTGCCAAAGCGGAAACTCGCCTGGCACGCCTGGCCGAGAAGGGCGATGCCTTCTTCGATGGAGCGCAGTGGGATCGCGCCGTAGCCGATGCGGAAGTGGTTGCGGGGCGGGACCGGTTGCGTGAAGAAGATGTCGCCCCGTTCGATGAGCACACCGCGGGCTTCCGCCTCGCGCACGAGCACCCGGCAGTCGAGGTTCTCCGGGCCGGTCATCCACAAGCTGACGCCACCGGGCGGATAGGGTTCCTGCGGCCACGGGAGATATTTGTCGACGGCCGCACACAGACGCTCCCATTTGTGTTTCATCTGGGTGCGGTGATGGCGCAGCGCGCGGTGGTACTCCCCGCTGTCGATGAGCATGGCCAGGGCCCGTTGCTGGTGACCCGGGGGATGACGGAGCACGTACCGTCGGGCCTTCCGCAGTTCGCGCACCAGCTCCGCAGGTCCGACGAGGTAGCCCAGACGCAGACCGGGGGCCAGGAACTTCGAGAACGTACCGAGGTACACGGCGTCGCCGCTCGAGTCGAGCGCCTTGAGCGCCGGGCTGGGGCTGCCGTGGTAGCGGAACTCGCTGTCGTAGTCGTCCTCCACGATCACGGTGCCGGACTCCGCGGCGAGCTGCAACAGACGCTGACGACGGTCGATGCCGAGCGTCGCGTTGGTCGGATGGTGATGGCTCGGTGTCAGATACATCAGGTCCGTGCCGCGGAGAGTCTCCGGCGGGCGCAGGCCGCGATCGTCGACGTCGATGCCGTACACCTGGGCGCCCGTGCGCAGGAAGATGTGTCGCGCATCGAGATAGCCGGGGTTTTCGATGGCAACCCGATCCTCGGGTCCGAGCAGCACCCGGCCGACGAGATCCAGGCCCTGCTGGGAACCGACCGTCACCAGAACTTCGTCCGCACTCGCCTCGATGCCGCGCGAGGGCAGCAGATGCTGGCGGATCATGTCGATCAGCATCGGGTCGTCCGCACCGACGCTGTCCTGGAGGCTCGCGTAGGCGTGGGGTTGGTATAGCGCGTCGCGGAGACAGCGCACCCACGCGCGGGCGGGGAAGCTGCGGATGTCGATCTGCCCGGCCAGGAACGGGTACGGGTAGCTGTGCCAGTCGACGTTCTTCTCGATGTGCGGGACGTCGGCGTCGGGGTAGCGCCGGATGCGGGACGACCAGTCGATGCGCGGGATGGTCGCGCGGGCGTCCGTTGCGAGCGTCTCGATCATGTCGGGATTCACGAACATGCCCGAGCGCTGGTGGCTTTGAACGAGTCCCTCGGCGATCAGTTCCTGATACGCCAGGTTGATCGTGTTCCGGGAGATCGCGAGATCGACGGCGAGTTCACGCGAACTCGGAAGGCGGTGTCGTGGATCGAACAGCCCGTTGGCGATGCCGTGCTCGATCGCCCGTCGAACCTGGCGGTAGAGCGGTTCGGCGGAATTGCGGTCGACCTCGATCAGTGTTCTCGGCACGCATCGCCTCCTGTGGATCCAAGAGTGGCCAGAGGTAGGCCGACCCGGCACGCCGAGCAGTTCTCGAACGAGCACTTCTCAGTATGCCGGGCCGGCGGCGAAATCAAACCAGGTTGAGCGCGTCGTCGACGCTGACCGACTCGATCCCGAGTGCCTCACCGACGGCATCGTTCGTCAGGCGCCCGGCGACGGTGCTGACACCGGCGCGGAGTGCGGCATTCTCCCTGGCCGCGCGGGCGAGGCCCTTCTCGGCGATCTGCAGGGTGTACGGCAAGGTCACGTTGGTGAGTGCGTACGTCGACGTGTGGGGCACCGCTCCCGGCATGTTCGCCACGCAGTAGAACACCGAGTCGTGAACCTTGAACGTGGGCTCCGCGTGGGTGGTGGGACGCGAATCCTCGAAGCAACCGCCCTGGTCGATCGCGATGTCGACGAGGACGCTGCCCGGCTTCATCCGTGAGACCAGCGAGTTCGAGATGATCTTCGGTGCCTTGGCGCCCGGGACGAGCACGGCACCGATGACGAGGTCGGCCTGCATGACTTCCTGCTCGATCGAGTAGGAGTTCGCGGCGAGGGTGCGGATCCGGCCCTGGTACATCCGGTCGGCAGCGCGCAACTTGTCGACGTTCTTGTCGAACAGGACGACGTCGGCCCAGGTGCCTGCGGCGACGGCGACGGCGTTCATGCCCGATACACCCGCACCGATCACGACGACGCGAGCCGGCAACACACCGGACACGCCGCCGATCAGTACGCCGCGGCCACCCTCCGGTCGCATGAGTGCCTGCGCACCGACGAGCGGTGCGAGCCGGCCGGCGACCTCACTCATCGGGAACAGCAGGGGCAGCGAACCGTCGGGAAGCTGAACGGTCTCGTACGCAACGGAATTGGTACCGGCGGCGAGCAGTGCCCGGGTGCACTCTTCACCCGCAGCGAGGTGCAGGTAGGTGAACAACGTGAGGTCCGAACGCATCCGGTGGTATTCCTCGGCGATGGGCTCCTTGACCTTGAGCAGCAGTTCCGCGCTCTGCCACACCGCATCGGCGGAGTCGAGGATCTTCGCGCCGGCGGCACCGTAGGCGTCGTCACCGATCGACGAGCCTTCCCCCGCACCGCGTTCCACGAACACGTCGTGCCCGTGGGCGACCATTTCGTGGACACCGGCGGGAGTGGCCGCCACCCGGTACTCGTGGTTCTTGACTTCCTTGGGGATACCGATCCTCATCTGAGACCTCCGTTAGCTGGGGCTGTTCGCCGCTCCGACCACATGTCGTGGTGCCCGAGCGATACCGAAGTCTGGATCACTCTGGCATGGGACCAGAAGGACCAGTTGAGCGCCGTCTACGGGGACCAGACTGGACCCATCGAATACCGCTCTTCTGGCCCTGACCTGCGGTCTGCCCCGTCGGTATGTTGTGGATCACAGCCATTCGACAACGAAGGAGATGGTCGTGGACGTCACCGAATTGCGAGCACGGGCCCGCCGGCACCTCGGACCTCATTTCACCCGCAAGGACACCTGGGAAAGCGACTTCCCGGTGTTCGTTCGTGGCGAGGGAAGCTATCTGATCGACACCGAGGGGGACCGTTTCCTCGACGGTCTGGCAGGCCTGTTCTGCGTGAACATCGGTCACGGCCGCGACGACATCGCCAAGGCGGCGAGCGAGCAGATCGGGACGCTGGCGTACGCCTCCAACTGGGGCAGCGCCCACATTCCCGCGATCGAGGCGTCCGCGCTCATCGCCGACCTGGCGCCCGGTGATCTCGGGACGACCTTCTTCGTCAACTCGGGTTCCGAGGCCGTGGAGACGGCCGTCAAATTCGCCCGGCAGTACCACCGCAGCCAGGGCAACCCGCAGCGCACCAAGATCATCAGCCGCGAGATGGCGTATCACGGAACCACTCTCGGCGCCCTCTCGGTGACACAGCTGCCCAAGATCAAAGATCCGTTCGGACCGCTGCTGCCCGGGGTCCGCTCCGTACCCAACACCCTCGGTTACCTCGGCGACTGCGGCCCGGCGAACGAGCTCGACTGCATCGCCGCGATCGAAGCCGTCATCGAGGAAGAGGGCGCCGAGACCATCGCCGCCGTGTTCGCCGAGCCGGTTCAGAACGGGCGCGGCGCCCTGGTTCCGCCGGACGGGTACTGGCCTGCGCTGCGCGCGCTGTGCGACAAGCACGGGATCCTGCTGGTCTCCGACGAGGTGATCTGCTCGTTCGGCCGCCTCGGACACTGGTTCGGGCACGGGCTCACCGGTGTGGTGCCCGACATGATCACGTTCGCGAAAGGTTCCACGTCCGGATACGCCCCGCTCGGCGGCCTGATCGTGCGTGAGCAGCTGGTTCGCGAGCTCTACGACTCGCCCAAGGGCGGCGTGTTCACACACGGCGCGACGTGGGGCGGACACCCGGTGTCGACGGCGGTGGCGGTCGCGAACATCACCGCGATGCGCGACGAGAACGTGCTGGGCAACGTCACCGCGCGCGGCCCGAAGTTGAAGTCGGCACTCGACTCGCTGATGAGCTCGCACCGCTGCGTCAAGGACGTGCGCGGCACCGGATTCTTCTACGCGATCGAATTGATGGCCGACAGCGACAGCGGTCGCGAGTTCACCGAGCAGGAGTCGCTGACGGTGTTGCGCAAGGTACTGCCGGAGGCGTTCGCCCGCACCAAGGTGATTCTCCGCGGCGACGACCGTGGTGCCACGATGCTGATGATCTCGCCGCCCCTCGTGGCCGACGACGAGGTGCTCTCGGAACTGCTCCACGGCATCGACAGCATGCTCACCGACATCGAAAAGGCAATCCAGCCGTAGGGAACGATACGTTCCCCGAGTTCCAGCGGGTGGCGGTCGTCGAGATCGACGACCGCCACCCTTCTTCGTAGTGATGGGAGAGCGAGGCCATGGCCCCGGGCGTCACCGCTGTACCACCCACCGACGCTGCACGACTGAATGATTCGTCGCTGATCGACCACTGGATCGCCACGCTGCGTGGGGAGAATCGCGTCGTCGGTCTCGCGGACGGAGAAGACGAACGCGCGATCCGTGCCGCCCACCATCTGCACCACAAATGTGTCGTTTCCCCGCGGCTGTTCGGGCGGCGGGACGTCATCCGGCGCATCGCCGAGGCCGCGGATATCCCCCTGGCCGAGGAACTCGTCGTCGACCTCGCCGAGGCGGCTGCCGACCCCGCGATCCGCGACGCCGTCGAATCGGGATTCGCCAAATACCCCGACCGGATCGAGTCGGCGCTGTCCGACCCGGTGTGCCTCGCCGCGGCGGCACTGCGCGCCGGAGTGGTCGACGCCTGCGTCGCGGGCGCGAGCAGGCCGACGTCCGACGTGCTGCGGGCCGGGCTGCGCATCGTCGGTCTCGCGCCGGGTTCGAGCATCCTGTCGAGCTCGTTTCTGATGTTGCTGTCGGACGGCAGGCAGTTGACGTTCTCCGACTGCGCCGTCGTACCCGACCCCACGGTCGAGGAACTGGTCGACATCGCGCTGGCTGCCAGCGCCACCCACTTCCAGCTCACCGAGCAGACTCCGATCGCGGCGATGCTGTCGTTCAGCACCCAGGGCAGCGCCAGCCACCCGCGAGTGGCGAAGGTCCGCGAGGCCGCGGACCTGGTGCGCGTCCGGGACCCGCAATTGCATGTGGACGGTGACCTGCAATTCGATGCCGCGCTGGTCGCCGAGATCGGCGCGTCCAAGGCGCCCGGTTCGCGGGTCGCCGGCCGGGCCAATGTGCTGGTTTTCCCCAATCTCGATGCCGGCAACATCGGGTACAAAATTGCCCAGCGGCTCGGGGGTGCAATAGCCTTGGGTCCCATCCTGCAAGGCTTGGCCGCACCGTGGAACGACCTGTCCCGAGGATGCACCGGCAGCGACATCGAACTGATGGCTCTGGTGAGCGCAGTCCAATCCCTGGCCACCTGAACTTCACACCTGCACGGGAACGTGCCGCCGGATCGAGAAGGGAGTCGCGATGACGATGCTCCTCATCGGTGCCCTGTGCATCGGCATCGCGTCCGTCATCGGCGGCGCCACCGGGTTCGGGACGGCACTGATCGCGACACCGGTGATGCTGATGGTCGGATTCGCCGTTCCCGAAGTGGTATTCGTCAATCTGGTGGCGGGCCTGATCACGCGGATCGGCGCCGCGTACCAGTTGCGAGAACACATCACGTGGGGACGGGTGGCGCTGCTCGGTGGTGGCAGTCTGCCCGGCGCCTGGCTGGGCGCGGTCACCCTCGGTCTGCTGCCGGAGCAGTATCTGAAGCCCGCAGCGGGAGTTGTGGTGATGCTGTGCGGGCTCGCGATGGCGTTCCCCAACCGGGCGGAAGTCACGCGTGCGCCGTCCACGACTGCGCACCTCCTCACCGGTTCCGTGGGTGGCTACCTCGGAACGACGACATCGCTCAACGGACCGCCACCGGTCCTGTTGTTGATGCGCGCGCGGTTGCCACCGATGGCTTTCATCGCCGATCTCGCAGGCTATTTCATCGTCGCGAACGTCATGGCTCTCGCTGTCCTGTGGTTCCACGACGAGATCACGGAGTCGATGTTCTGGCCGCGCCTCCCGGTGTTCGTCATCGCCGCGCTGATCGGCAACGTCACCGGGCTGGCGATCGCCCGCCGACTTCCGCCGGGGGTGTTTCGTTCCGCGGTCATCGTGCTGGTGATCGCGGCCGGTGCGGCGACCTGCCTTCTCGGATGACGGCCGCTCAGGGCTCGGCACCGACCCGTCGGACCAGACGCACCAGTTCTCCCGCGGGACCGTCGAGCTGACGCGCGCCCCGCCACACGGCGCGCAGCACCCTGTCGAGCTCGAGGCCGTCGACGTCGATCACCTTCAGTTCTCCGGCGCCGACCTGCTCCGCCACCGCGAGGGTACTCATCACCGCGGGGCCGACTCCGGCCAGCACGCTGGTGCGAATTGCGGCGGCGCTGCCCAGCTCGAGAAGTGGTGCCGCCCGGTCGTATTCCTGTAATGCCACGTCGAGGGTGGTTCGCGTGCCGGATCCCGGCTCGCGGACCAGGAGCGGTGTCAGCGCCAATTCGGCGACGGTCAGCGCCTTCCGTCGCCGGGCCCACGGGTGGGTGGGATGAACGACGACGACCAAGCGGTCACGCGCCACCGTGAGACTCTTCAACGGTCGCGGCACCGTCGGCGATTCGACGAACCCGACGTCGCAGATCCTGCTGTTGATCCGCTCGAACACCTGAGTCGAGTTGTGCACCTGCAGGTGAATGGTCACGTCGGAGTGCAAGCGGCGAAACTGCCCCAGCCATCCCGGCATCAGGTGTTCCGCGACCGTCATGCTCGCACCCACCGTCAACTCGGCGGCGCGTTCCGCACGCAGTCCCTCGGCCACGTCGAGCAGCCGGCGCGTATCGGAGAGCACCCGGCGCGCCCAGTGCGCGATCACGGTTCCCTGCGGTGTCAGTATCGAGCCCGTCGGGCTGCGCTGCAGCAGCGTCATGCCGAACTGACGCTCGAGTTGCTTGATGGCGCGACTGGCATTCGGCTGCGCCATTCCGGCGAGTCTGGCGGCAGCACTGAGGCTTCCGTGGTCGTCGACGCCGACGAGCAACTCGAGAACGGGGAACTCGGGCCATCTGCGGGACATGCATCGAGTATATGACCCTGGCGCAAGACATATCACGCTGATATGTGTTCATGTCGAGATGACGGCTACCGGAGACGGCCGCGGTGACGGACCGTGGATCCATGAGTAGTCAACTGAGCGAGAAGTCCGAGGAACAGCGCGTCGAGAGCCCGGCAACGCTGCCGCGACTGCAGACCGCCACGGCCACTCTCCTGCCGGGTCTGGCGCTGTGCGCCGTCGCCACCGCCGTCGCCATGGGTGTCGGCCGGTTCCTTCCGACGGTGAGCCCGCTGCTCATCGCCATCGTGCTCGGCGCCGTGCTGTCGAACGTCGTGCACCTGCCCGAACGCCTGCGCCCCGGCCTGCAGTTCTCCGCCAAGAAGCTGCTGCGGGTGGGGATTGCCCTCCTCGGACTCCAGTTGATGCTGAGCGACATCCTCGGACTGGGCTGGGGCGTCATCGTCGTGGTGGTGTCGATCGTCTGTCTCGGCATCGTGGGAACGATGTTCGCGGGCAAGCTGCTCGGCCTCAGCTGGACTCAGCGGCTGCTCATCGCCTGCGGATTCTCGATCTGCGGCGCGGCCGCGGTGGCGGCGGTGGACGGTGTCGTGGACGCCGACGAGGAAGAGGTGATCACCGCGGTCGCGCTCGTCGTCATCTTCGGCACGCTCATGATCCCCGCGATCCCACTGCTGTCGCGGGCGCTGGGACTCTCCGACACCGACGCCGGCCTGTGGGCGGGCGGATCCATCCACGAGGTCGCCCAGGTGGTCGCCGCGGGCGGCGCCATCGGTGGTGCCGCATTGGGCGTGGCCGCGGTGGTCAAACTCGCCCGCGTCCTCATGCTCGCCCCGGTCATGGCCGTCCTCAGCGTGCGCCAGCGCAGGCTCGCCGGCACCGACGCCGACGTGAAGCGGCCGCCGCTCGTCCCGCTCTTCGTCCTCGCCTTCCTCGCCTGCGTCGGCCTGCGGTCGTCCGGCCTGCTGCCCACGGGCCTGCTCGCCGAGGCCAAGATCGTGCAGACCGCCCTCCTCACCGCCGCGATGTTCGCCCTCGGCGCCGGCGTTCAGATCGCCACGATCAAGAAGGTCGGCGCACGACCCTTCGTGCTCGCAGGCATCTCCACCGTCTGGGTCGCGTCGATCGCCCTGGTCGGTGTCCTGCTCGCGGGGTGATACCGCTACCAACCTCCGGGGGCCTGACAATCACAGTGCAGTTGCAGCGACCTGTTCCCGGCGCGTCAACACGAGCGGCGCGCCGTCGGTGATCGCGATGGTGTGTTCACTGTGCGAGGTGCGCGATCCATCCGCCGAGCGGATGGTCCACCCGTCGGGGTCGTAGACGATCTTGTCCGTGCCGGCGGCGAACCACGGTTCGAGGGCGAGGGTCAGCCCCGGGCGCAGTGTGAGTCCTCGGCCTGCGCGTCCTGTGTTCGATACGTGCGGATCTTCGTGCATGGTCCGCCCGAGCCCGTGACCACCGAACTCGGTGTTGACCGGGTACCCGTACTCGGCGGCGACCGCGCCGATCGCCGCAGACACATCGCCCAGCCGGCTGCCGGGTAACGCGGCGGCGATTCCGGCTGTCAGGGCCTTTTCGGTGGCTTCGATGAGGCGCGCGTCCTCGGGTCGTGGATTGCCGACGATGACGCTGCGGGCACAATCGGCGACCCACCCGTCGATGGACACTGCGATGTCCATGCTCAGCAGGTCCCCGTCCTGCAGCACGTAGTCGTGCGGCAGGCCGTGTAGTACCGCGTCGTTGACCGACAGGCAGATGACGTTGCGGAACGGTCCGCGCCCGAATGACGGCGCATAGTCCCAGTAGCACGACGTGGCGCCGCGCTGGGCGATCAACTGGCGGGCTCGGTCTTCGAGCTCGAGCAGATTCACGCCCGGTTCGGCGCGGTGTTCGAGATCGTCGAGCAACTCGGCGATGAATGTGCCGGTGACGTCCATCGCAGCGACCTCGCGGGGTGTTTTCAGTTCCAGCACCAACTACTCCTCTTCGTACGTACAAACTCGGTATTAAAATACCACTCTAGACCGCGGGCTGGGATTTTCATACCGCTGCAGGGTTAGACTGCTCGCATGGTGCGTCTCCCTCTGACCCCGGAACAGCTGGCCGCAGGCAAGCGCCTCGGTCATCAGCTACGGCAGGCGCGGGGTGATCGCACCCTCGCCGAGGTCGCGCAGGAGGCCGGGATCTCTCCGGAGACTCTTCGGAAGATCGAGACCGGGCGGATGGCGACACCCGCATTCACGACTGTCGCGGCCCTCGCCCGGGTGCTTCCCCTGTCGCTCGACGAGCTCGCCGACATCTGCCTTGCCCACACCGGCCTCAGGCAAACCGGGTAACAATTTTCCAGCTCGACCAGCGCTGCCCGCACACAGGATTCAGATCCGAGGCGGGTGGCATGCGCAGCCCTCGGGTGCTGTGGCCGGATGCAAGTGATAGAAGTTCTAGCCATGATCCTCCCGAAGGTCCGAGACCCTCGCTTCGTCACGATCCGCCGCGGTGGGACGCTCACCGACTCGGATCATCAGCTTCTGGCCTTATGGGCGGCATCGTGCGCGGAGCACGTCCTCAACCTGTTCGAGTCGGCTCGGCCTGAGGACACACGACCGCGTGAGGCGATCGAGCATGCTCGCGCGTGGGTGCGTGGCGAGGTCAAGATGATGCAGGCCCGCGCGGCGGGCGGCCATGCGATGGGCGCGGCCAGGGACCTGCGCGGAGCGGCACGGCACGCTGCATACGCTGCCGGGCAGGCCGGAGCCGTCGCGCATGTCGCAGCGCACGAACTCGGTGCTGCCGCCTATGCGATCAAAGCCGCACGCGCTGCCGCGCCGGAGGGTGAGGGCGAGGCCGCCGGACGACGTGAGTGCAGGTGGCAGCGTGACCAGCTCCCTGAGGCGATTCGCGAGCTCGTACTCGACGACCAGCGGTTGCGGAACGACATCTGCTGGTCGGTGTTCGACTGCTGAGGGCACCCACTCGCATCCGAAAGTTGAAGCAGCCTTGCACATACAACCAATCGGTTGTATGTTCTGGGTGTGTCAGAAACAGATGAGGACCGGGCCGATGCCCTGTTCCACGCGC
Source organism: Rhodococcus sp. IEGM 1351 (assembly GCF_030056875.1). Classification (NCBI taxonomy): domain Bacteria; kingdom Bacillati; phylum Actinomycetota; class Actinomycetes; order Mycobacteriales; family Nocardiaceae; genus Rhodococcus; species Rhodococcus sp. IEGM 1351. Next base: position 212,056 of record NZ_JASHKU010000010.1, read on the forward strand.
TGTCCGACCGGACGAGGCGCGACATCATGCGTCGCGTGCTGGCCGGTGAGCATTCCGTCTCGGCACTGGCAGCGAAGTACGACATGAGTTTCGCTGCGGTACAGAAGCACGTCGCCGTCCTCCAGAAGTCCGGCCTACTCGTCAAACGACGCAGCGGCCGTGAACAACTCGCCACGGGCGATGTGGAAGCAGTCCGCGCAGTGTCGTCCATGCTGGTCGAGCTGGAACAGGTCTGGCGTGGGCGTATCGCACGCATCGACGAATTGATCGCAACGCAACCCCAACGGAAGGAATGAACGATGCCTGTCACCCATGTCAGCCACGACATCGATGCACTGACCCTGACCATCACTGCCGAGTTCGCCGCCCCCCGAGCGCGGATCTGGCAGATCTATGCCGATCCTCGTCAGCTCGAAAAGATCTGGGGTCCACCGACGTACCCGGCGACAGTGGTCGACCATGAGTTCGCCCCCGGCGGGCGGGTCACCTACTACATGACCGGTCCCGAGGGCGACAAGCATGCGGGTTACTGGAACATCATCTCCGTCGACGAGCCGACCGGCTTCACCTTCACCGACGGATTCGCCGATGCGGATTTCACCCCGATCGAATCGATGCCAGTGTCCACCAACGAGTTCTCCTTCCAGGACAAGGACGGCAGCACCATCGCCACCTACGTCAGCACCTACGCAACCGCCGAAGGCCTCCAGCAGGTGCTCGACATGGGCGTGGTGGAGGGCGCCTCGCAGGCGATCGGCCAGATTGACGACCTCGTCAAGGCGTGAGCCTGTCGGTTCACCGCACAGGGCCATCTCGCCGCCTCGCCTTCCACGGGCGAGGCGGCGAGCCGGCACGAAGGTCGCGGCACTTCTGTTGCGACCACGCGTCGTAGGCCAGCGCAACGCTGTGGTCAGTCCGGCGCCGATGAGTTTCGCGGTGGTACCCAGTCTGTACCTACACCGATCGACACCGCACTCGAGGAGAACGACATGACCGCGACCTACACCTTCGACGTCTTTTCCAGCCTCGACGGCTACGGCGCCGCCGGCGGCGACTGGACCGGCTACTGGGGCAAGCAAGGCCCCGAGTTGCTCGACCATCGTCTCGACCTGTACGGCGCGGAGCAGCGGATGGTCTTCGGGGCCAACACGTATCGGGTGTTCGCGCAGATGCTGGCCGCGAGCACCGAGGAGTCCGACGTGCGCGATCCCTGGGTCACCCGGATGAGGAGCCTGCCGGCAACGGTGGTGTCGACGACACTGGAAGGACCCCTCGACTGGCCGGACGCGACCGTCGTGAGCGGTGACGCCGTCGACGTCGTCGCCAGGCTCAAGGAGGAGTCCGAGGTGCCGTTGCGCTCGCACGGCAGCCTGTCGATGAATCGGGCGCTGATGGCCGCCGGCCTGGTGGATCGCGTGCAGGTGACGCTCTTCCCTGTCATCACCGCTCAGACCGGGCTGGACCCGATCTTCCGGGGTGGGGCCGACTTCGACCTGGAGCTGCTCGAGAACCGGACGCTCGACGGTCACATCCAAGAGCTCATCTACCGGCCCACCCTCCATTGACCTGCACTCACCTGCCCGCGGCGGGATAACAGCGCCACACCGTCATCCCCCGGTCCGCTCGACCAGCTCCTGGGCCGCCGACTCGGCGTCCATCGTCTTCCTGGCGCTGGCGAGGTATTCCTCGGTCACCCCGTCGACGATCCGGATAGTCGCCCGTCCGCGTATCGACAGGGCTCGGGCTTCGCCGGGCGTGTTCACCTTCCGTTCGGTCGGCCGGTCGCAGGGTGCCCAGGCCAATTTTTGATCAAGGCTTTCATTATTTTGTGATCCGGGTTACTGTGGCCACCATCAATCAAACCTTTGATTAGTTAGGTGGATCGCATGAGCCCCACAAGCTTCGCTTCGTCGGCCGACCTCGGTGAGAAGGAGCAGACCCTCGAGGTCCTCGCCGACGGCGTGTACGCCCTCACCGCCGAGGGGGATCCCAACATCGGCGCCATCGAGGGCGAGGACTTCGTCGTCTGCTTCGAGGCGCTCGCCACCCCGGTAGCCGCCCAGGACTGGCTGCGCAAGCTGCGCGAGCACACCGACAAGCCGGTCCGGTACCTGGTGCTCTCGCACTACCATGCCGTCCGCGTGCTCGGCGCGTCCGCGTTCGACGCCGAGACCATCGTGTCGCACGAGACCACCCGCGCCCTCATCGAAGAGCGTGGAAAAGAAGACTGGGCAAGCGAATTCGGACGCATGCCGCGCCTGGCCAAGGCCGCCGACTCCGTGCCCGGGCTGACCTGGCCCACCCTGACGTTCGCCGACAAGCTCACCATCGACCTCGGCGGCGGCCGCGGCGACCTCGTGCTCCAGCACTTCGGCCGCGGACACACCGAAGGCGACATCACCGCGTGGCTGCCGAAGCAGAAGATCCTCTTCGCCGGCGACCTCGTCGAGGCGCAGGCCGCGCTCTACACCGGCGACGCCTTCCACCGCGACTGGTCCACCGGCACCCTCGACCGGATCAAGGCGCTCGGCGCGGAGGTCCTCATCGGCGGACGCGGCGCCGTCTCCCACGGGCGGGAGGCCGTCGACGCCGCCATCGAGCAGACCCGCCACTTCATCGAGGTCATGCTGGCCGAGGTCGGGGCGGTGCAGCAGCGCGGCGGCACCCTGAAGGAAGCGTTCGAAGCCACCCATGCCGCACTGAACGAGCAGTACGGGCACTGGCCGATCTTCGAACACTGCCTCCCGTTCGACGTCTCCCGCGTGTGGGACGAGCTCTCGGGCATCGAACGGCCCGTCATCTGGACCGCCGAGCGTGACCGCGAGGTCTGGGACCAGTTGCAGGGCTGAAGTCCGTCACCGTTTCACCACTGACAAGGCGAGGATCATGGGAAGACGACACACCCGCGGCGGCACGGTCACCGTCGTGGGCAACGGCCCGGTGGGGCAGACGACGGCCTTGCTGCTGGCACGCTGGGGCATCCCGGTCACGTTGCTCGACGCACGGGCCGAACGCGACCCGATCGGATCGAAGGCCATCTGCCAGCAGCGGGACGTCCTCGAGGTGTGGGACGCGATCGGCGTCGGCAGGCAGCTGGCCGACGAGGGCGTGACGTGGGGGTGCGCCCGCACGTTCCACCGCGACCACGAACTGTTCGCGCAGACGTTCGTCGACCGCGGCATCTCGTCGTTCCCGCCGTTCGTCAACATCTCCCAGGCGCGGACCGAGGAACTGCTCGACGAGCGGATCGCGGCCACGTCGTCGATCGACGTCCGGTGGGGATACGAGGCCACGTCGGTGGATCAGGACGAGACCGGCGTGACCGTCACCTGCCGCACCGGCTCCGGCGAGGAGACCGTCACCTCGGACTACGCGGTGGTGGCCGTGGGGTCGCGGGGCAGCGCGATCCGGCGGCAGCTGGGTGTCACGTTCGACGGTCGCTCGTTCGACGACAAGTTCCTGATCTGCGACATCGCCGCCGACATCCCGGGCTGGGCCGACGAACGCCGCTTCTACTTCGACCCCGAGTGGAACCCGGGCAGGCAGGTGCTCATCCACCCGTGCCCGGACTCGACGTTCCGCATCGACTGGCAGGTGCCCGGCGAGTACGACCTCGAGGCCGAGGAGAAGTCGGGTGCACTGGACGCGCGGATCCGGAAGATCATCGGCGACACCGACTACCGGATCGTGTGGAAATCGGTGTACCGCTTCCACTCCCGGGTCGCGAATCGGATGCGCGTCGACCGGGTGCTGCTGGCCGGCGACGCCGCGCATATCGTGTCGCCGTTCGGGGCACGCGGCCTGAATTCTGGTGTCGCCGACGCCGAGAACGCGGCGTGGAAGCTCGCATTCGTCCTGCGCGGCTGGGCCGACGAGTCGCTGCTCGAGACGTATCACACCGAGCGGCACGCGGCGGCCGTCGAGAACATCGCGGTCACCACGGCGACGATGGATTTCCTCGTCCCGCAGTCCGAGGACCAGCACCGGCACCGGTGCGACGTGCTCACCGCGGCGGTCACCGACCCGCAGGCCCGGGCGCAGGTCGACAGCGGTCGCCTCGCCGAGCCGTTCTGGTACGTCGAATCACCCTTGACCACAATCGATCCGGAACGGCTGTTCGCCGGGCGCCCCGAGCGTGGCTGCACCCCGGCCGCGGCGCCGGGAATCCTCGTGCCCGACACCCCGGTGACGCTGAGCGGTAGTGCCGGTACCCGGCTCCGCGACATCGCCCGGCACGGAATCTTGCTCCTCGTGGGTGACGGTGTGGACGTCGACGAGATCCGAAGCGCGGCCCTTGCAGCGGTGCACACACCGATCCGCCTCGTCCGGCTGTCGGAGATCGACAGCACCGGCGTCCTCACCGCCGCGGTGGACGCGAAGCCCGGCGAGGTGTGGGTCATCCGCCCCGACGCCTACATCGCGGCGGTCACCGACACGGTCGACGAACTGGTCTCTGCGCTGCACCGAATCACCGAACCCGTCGTCGCCGTGATCACCTCCGTGCCAGCCGCTCCGGATCCAGATCGAGTCGTCGCAGCAGCTGTTCGCGCGGAGGTTTCCGTGGAAGGGTGAACGGGGGGTCGTAGGTGGGCGAGATGGGGGTGCCCCAGTCCTTGCGGACGTCGAAGTGTCGTCGGTGGAGAAGTACACCGGCACGGTCTTGTCGATCCGACCTTGTCGCCGTTGCCCGACAGCGTGCCGGTACCGCCCTTGCCCGGGCCGCGCATCCCGAACATCGCGCGGCACTCGGCAGTGGCAGTGTCGATCTCCTGCTCGAGCACATTCAGTCCGATGCCCCGCTCACGCAGATCGGTGCCAAGCGTGATCAAGTGCAGCATCGACCGCCCGAGCCGATCCAACCGAGTGATCACCAGGACGTCGCCTCCACGAAATCGCTTCAGCACCAGAACGAGTTCGGGCCGTGACGCTTTCGTCCCTCCCGCGTGGTCGACGTGGATGTTTTCCGCAGCCACCCCGGCGCGGCGTAACGCATCGACCTGATGGTCGGGGTTCTGGTCTGCGCTGAAATTCTGGCATAGCCGATCAACTTGCGTCGAAATACCCACGTCGAGGTTTTTCGACATAGTTCGAAGCGCCTGGCCGATCGAATTCGCCTTTCTCAGCCGGATTTTCAGGCATAGAGCGGTGATGAACGAGTGGGTCCTGATCCAGTACCAGCGATTGCGGCGCCTAATACGATGTATTTCGACGATCCCGAGCCGCGGCTGTTCACCATTTTCCAGCTGTTGCCGGTCGTCTAGGGGTTCGCCATGGGCCGGGGGGAGTGGCATCCGCAGGAGCGCCGGATGATCAGTTCGGGTTCGACGAGAGTGGTGTCGGCGCCTTCTTTGTCGTTGAGTTCGTCGTAGATCTGTTGGGCGGCGGTGCGGCCGAGTTGTCGGGGGTTCGAGGAAAGGGTGGTCAGGGGTGGTTCGATAAGTTCGGCGTTGTCGACGTTGTCGAAGCTGACAACCTTGACGGTGCCGGCTAGTCCGGCGTCGTGGAAGGCTCGGTAGGCGCCGAGGGCGACGGTGTCGCTGTGGCAGATGATGCCGTCGATCGGTGTACCGGATTGCAGGAGTTCGCGAGCCGCGGCGAGTCCACCTCGGGCGTTGGTGGGCGAGGCGATGAAGGACAACGAGTCCGGGGCGTAGCCGTGGTTGGCGGCGGATTCGCGGACACCGTGGATGCGGTCGTGGCGGGCGATGGCGTCTTCCCGGCCGCCGAGGTAGGTGATGGTGTTGCAGCCGTGCCAGATCAGGTGGTCGGTGGCGAGGCGGCCGCCGGTGATGTCGTCGGTACCGATGTAGAGGTTGCCGGTGTCGCCGATGCGGCGGGTGAGGAAAAGCAGGGGCCGGTCGCGGGCGGTGAGGGTGTCGATGGCGGCGGGTTCGGTGCCGAAGGCGGGCACCATGACGACGCCGGCGACGCTGGTTTCCTGGAGGAAGGTGATCAGTTGGTCTTGTCGGGTGGTGTCGTTGAGGGTGTTGGCGATCAGGCAGACATAGCCGAGTTCGCCCAGGCGTTCTTCGAGGCCGATGATGACTTCGGCGAAGAACGGGTTCGTCACGGTGGTGACCAGTACCCCGATGACGTTGTTGTCCCGGGTCCGTAGTGACGCGGCGCCGCGGTTGTAGATGTAGCCGAGGTCGGTCATCGCCTGGAGGACGCGGTCACGGGTGGGTTGGGAGACCCGCCCGGTTCCGCGCAGGACCAGCGAGGCGGTGGCCCGCGACACGCCGGCGCGCTCGGCGACGTCGAGCAGTGTCGCCGGTTTGGGGCGGTCGTCGGTCGCGGGCATCGGTTCTACCTCCGGTCATTCTCGCCTCGTGAAACCACGATCTCACGGGCGCGGATCGCTTGGTGGTGAGCGATCGCGGGAGCTAATCCTAGGTGGGAGTCGGGCTGCAGAAGATTCTTGATGGTGTCGGTGTCGAGTTGGGAGGTCACGCGGGGATCGACGGCGAGTGCGTCGGTGAACGAGGTCGCGGTGGTGCTCGCGGTCTGCGCGGCGTCGTAGACGACTTCGTGTGCGAGTTGACGGCCGATGGTTTCGCCGAGGCGCAGCATGATGGCCTCGGAGGCGATCATTCCGCCGGACAGGTCGAGGTTGCTGCGCATCCGTCGCGGATCGAGTTGGAGACCGGAGACGATCAGGTGGATGCGCGACAACGTTTCCGCGGTCAGTTCGCACGCGTGTTGCTCGACGTCGAAGAGGGCGGAGGGTGCGTTGTCCGCGTCATGTTCGCTGATTGCCGATTCGAGGGCCAACGGCACGAGTGCCCTTATCTCGGCGGTCATCCCGATGATGTCCTGGCACAGTTGCGGATTGCGTTTGTGGGGCATTGTCGAACTGCCGACGGTTCCGGCGGGGACGGGTTCTTCGACCTCGTGGTATTCGGTCTTCATGAGTTGGTAGATTTCGCGGCCGATTTTGCCGCTGGTCGTGGCGATCAGGCCGAGGACGGTGACGAACTCCGCGAAGTGGTCGCTGATGCTGCGCGAGGGCACCGCCATCGGGGTCAGGCCCAGGTTGGTGGCCACGGCCCGTTGCAGGGTGTCGGGATCCTCACCGAGGGAGGCGGAGGTGCCGGCGGCGCCGCCGAGGAGGGCGACGAACAGGCGCGGGCTGATCTGATCGAGACGGTCGAGGTGCCGGACGTATTCGTCGATCCACCCGGCGGTCTTGAATCCGAAGGTGATGGGGACGGCGTGCTGGCCGTGGGTGCGGCCGGCCATGATCATCTCCGCCCCGCGTTCGGTGAGCTCGGCGAGCACGGTGAGGATGTCGGTGATCTGGCCGCGAATGATCGTGTGGGCGCGCCGCAACAGCAGGGTGTCCCCGGTTTGGGTGATGTTCTGGGTGGTGGCTCCCCAGTGCACCCAACCGCCGTATTGGTCGGCCGCTCTACCCAGTTCGGCGATCAGGGGCATCAAGGGGTGGCTGGTCCGGTCGATCTCGGCGTTGATCCGGTCCTGATCCAGTCGGTCGAGATCGCAGGCCCGGGTGATGGCCTTCCCGGCGTCGGCCGGGATGAGCCCGAGGTCGGCCTGGGCCCTCGCGAGGGCGGCCTCGACGTCGAGCCAGGCCTGCCAGCGTGCGGGTGTGGAGAACAGCTGCTCCATGCCGGTGCCGGGCACTCGCGCGGAGGTGAAGCGTTTCTTCATGATCGGTGTCGCCTTCTCGTTCAGGTGGTGGGCACCGCGGGTGCGGCGACGGCGGCGGCTTTGCCGCGGCGGCCGCGCCGGTCGCCCTGCAGGCGGCTGTTGATGATGAGCACGGCCAGGATGAGGGCGATCTGCAGCGTTCCGTAGGCGGCGGCGGTGCCGAATTCGGAGGAGTAGATGCGGTTGTAGATCTCCACCGACAGCGGCGGGTAGCTGGCCGGGTAGATCACCACCGAGGCCACGTATTCGCCGACGCCGTCGACGAAGGCGAGCAGGGCTCCGGCGAGGATGCCCTTCGACACCAGCGGGATGGTGATGGTGCGCAGCACGGACAGTGGGCCGGCGCCGAGGTTGCGGGCGGCCTCCTCGAGGGAGGGGTCGATGGTGTCGAGGGCGGCGTTGGTGGACCGGAACACCAGCGGCACGAAGCGGACGAAGTAGGCGATCGGCAGGATCCACAGGGTTCCGACCAGGGACAATCCGAGGTTGCTGGGCTGGGGTTCGTTGAAGGCGTTGACGAGGTTGACGCCGATGACCGTTCCGGGCAGCGCCCAGGGCAGCATGACCATGATGTCGACGGTGTTGCGGCCGGGCCCGCGCCAGCGGGCGACGACGTAGGAGGCGCAGGCACCGATGGTGATGGCGCCGATCGTGGCGAGGAAGCTCATCTGCACACTGACCGAGATCGGGAGCAGGCTGGCCGGGTCGGTGAACAGGGTGGTGTAGTTGCCGAGGGTGTAGGTCGGCGGGATGACCTGGGTGGTCCACGAGCTGTCGACCGAGAACGAGACCAGGACGATGGTCAGCACCGGTGCCATCAGCAGCACGGTCAGGACCGTGGTCCCGATTCCGGCGACGATCCGGATCGGCCCGGCACTGACGGTGCGGTCACGCTGAATTCCCTTGGAAAGGCTGCGGTGGGTGCGCCGGCCCTGGTACCACTTCATGCCGATCAGGAACAGGATCGAGACCATTGCCAGGACGGTGGCCTGCGCGGCCGCGAGTTCCTGGTTGCCGACGGTCTTGGTCGAGACGATCTGCATGGTCAGGGTCTGCACGTTGTAGAGCTGCGGGGCGGTGAACGAGGCCATCGAGATCATGAACGTCAGCAGGGCACCGGAGACCAGGGCGGGGGTGAGCATCGGCAGCAGCACCGTCCGCCATACCCGCGACCGGCTCGCGCCCAGGTTGTAGGCGGCGGACTCGAGCGAGGAGTCCATGCCGGCAAGCCCGGCGGCGACGGGGAGGTAGAAGAACGGGTACATGGTGAACACGTGCACGAGCAACACGCCGCCGACGCCGCTGACCGACACCGTCGCGGGGTCGACACCGAACCACTGGGACAGCGCCCGGGGGACGATCCCGGTCTCGCTGTAGAGGAGCACGAACGAGACGGCACCGATCAGCGGTGGCAGCGCCATCGGCAGGATCGCCACCGTCTCGAGGACCCGGCGGCCGGGAAAGTCGAAGCGGTTGAGCAGGATCGCCAGCGCCGACCCGACCAGGCCGCACCCGAGGACCGACGCGACGGAGATCCCGACCGACAGCATCAGCGCGGTGCCGGACGCGCCGGAGAGGAAGGTGCCGTAGTTGTCGGCGGCACCGTCACCGCCGGTGCTGGTGATCGCGGTGTAGGCCATCGGGATGACGACGAAGAACGCCAGGATCGCCAGCACCGGGGCGGCGAGGACGTAGACGAACCGGTCCGAGGAACTCCCGGGCAGTCTCGACCGCAGTGACCTGCGGGGTGGACGAGGCGGTGCGGACGCGGCGGCGGTGTGGGGCAGCGGAGGTTGATCGATCGCGGCGGGGGTGCTCATGACTGCACCAGCCAGGGCTGCCCGGAGGTCACGCCGACGCAGACGTTGTCGCCGACCTGGGGTCGGTCCACGCGGTCCGCGGTGGTGACATGCAGGGTCTGGTCCCCGGAGGCCACCGTGTAGGTGCTGGTGGCGCCGGTAAATTCGACCTCGGTGATGTGGCCCTTGAACAGTCCGTGCTCGGGGGCGACGAAGTCGAGGTTCTCCGGGCGCAGCGACACCGCGAGCCGGTCCCCGGCAGTGACGGGCCCGAAGTCCGGCAACGGCGCGGTCAATTCGGTTCCGTCCGCGAGGCCCACCCGGGCGGAGTCGGCATCGACCGCGAGCACCACCACTGCGGAGACGTTGCTTCGGCCGATGAAGCGGGCAACGAATTCCGTTGCGGGGCGGTGGTAAATCGTCTGTGGGGAGGCAATCTGGTGGACCCGGCCGGCGTCGAGGACCGCGATCCGGTCACTCATGGCCATCGCCTCGGCCTGATCATGGGTGACGTAGATCGAGGTGATTCCCGCGTCGGTCTGCACGCGGCGGATCTGGGTGCGGGTCTCCTCCCGCAGCTTGGCGTCCAGGTTCGACAAGGGCTCGTCCAGCAGCAGCACCGACGGCGAGATCACGACCGCGCGGGCCAGGGCGACGCGTTGCTGCTGTCCACCGGAGAGTTGCTCGATGCGGCGGTCCTCGTACCCGGCGAGACCGACCTGCGCGAGGGCGTCGGTGATACGCCGACCGCGGCCGGTCTTGTCGATCTTGCGGGCCTTGAGACCGTACGCGACGTTCTCGGCGACGCTCATGTGCGGAAACAGCGCATAGTTCTGGAACACCATGCCGGTGTCCCGCTTGTTCGGCGGCATGGTGGTGACGTCTTTGTCCCCGAAAAGCACCCGGCCGCTGGTCGGGGGAACGAAGCCGGCGATGATCCGCAGCAGCGTCGACTTCCCACAGCCGGAGGGGCCCAGGAGGGTGAACAGCTCACCGGCGGCGATGGTGGTGTCCATCTGGATGGTCGTGGTCGTGCCGTAGTTCTTGTGAATGTCGTCGAGTTTGATCGGTATCACGGCGAATGCTCCAGTGAAAAGAGGTGGGGTACGGGGTCGAGTTCAGCTGCGGTTCTTGATGTTCTGGACCCAGTAGTCCATCCATCCGGCTTCGAATTCGTTGATCGTGTGCCAGTCGACCGGCATCTCGTTGAGTCCGACCTCGGCCAGCCAGGACGGAGGCTGCTCGAGCGGCACGGTCGGAAGTTGAAAGGACTTGTCCGCCAACATCTGCTGAGTGGTCGGTTGGAGGAGGAAGTCCAGGAAGGTGTCGGCGGTCTCCCCGTGCGGTCCGTCCTTGATCTTGCCGACCCCATCGAGCAGAACAGGGGCGCCAGAGGCGGGCATGACCGGAGTGAACGGAGCGCCCTTGCTGCGCTGGACGAGGATGTCCTGCAGATTCCAGATACTGACCGGGGCCTCCTGCCGTTGGATGCGCAGGTAAAGATCGCTCGGGTTGGCCGGATAGTCCTTGGTGTTGCGGTCCAGCGCCCGCAGGAAGTCGTAGCCGGCATCAGGTGCGCCGGTCTCGGCCGCGGCACGGCCGATCAAAGCCGAGAAGATGCTGCGCATCGTGCCGGACGCGGCGACGTCACGGAGCAAGATCTTCCCCTGCATGTCGGGTTCGACCAGGTCACCCCAGTCTTTCGGCGCCTGCTCGGGGGTGAGCATCGTATTGTTGTAGAAGATGACCTCGGCCATCCGCATCTCACCGAGCCACAGATTGTCCGCCCCGCGGTACTGCTCGGGAACCCGGTCGATTACCTCCGCCGGCGGCGGGGTGAGTAGACCGGCGTCGACGCCCTGCCCGAACTGCTGGGAGGTTCCGCCCCACCAGATGTCCGCCTGCGGGCGGTTCTTCTCGGCGCGGACACGTTGCAAGACCTCGCTGGCACCGAGCGTGAGCATCTGCACCCGCCCCTTGTACTCCGGATGGGCGGCCTCGAAGGCGTCGACGACCTGCTGGGCGATGACCTTCGGCCGTGAGGTGTAGATGGTCAGGGCCACCGAGTTCGGTCCCGAGGACAGCCCGCACGCGGACAGGCCCAGGACCAGGGCGACAATGACGCCCAGGGCGGCTATCAGCCGGATCCTCATTGAGTGCTCCTACCTTCCGAGCACGACCTCCGGCCGCCTCGCTGTGCTGAGCCGGAGCTCCCGAGATGTGGAGGTGATCCGGCTTCGTAAGAATGTGGTAGATCGATCTATCACGCGATCTGTGACCTAGATAACCACCCTCCATCGCGACTGTCAACCCGGACTTCGGCGGCAGTGAATGCCGAAAACCCCCCGTGCTTGCGCGGCCGAATAACGCGAAACCATGACCTACCAGGCCGAGCGTGGCGGGCTCGCGGCCTGGTACTCCCATATCGATACCGCCGCCCAGTTGGACGAGTACCGCGACGTCCTGGACTCCTCGACCCGCAAACGGGTGCGGAAGACGCTCGACAAATCCCGGGCCCGCGACAGCCTGCAGCCCGCCCGACGTGTCCTGTTCGACCGATTCGAGTACGTGCTGACGGCACGGAAAGTCGTCGGGGTGGGCAGTGTCGGCACCGGGGCCTGGATCATCCTGCTCCGCGGCCCCGGTGGCGACCCGCTGTTCCTGCAGGCCAAGGAGGCGCAACCGTCGGTTCTCGCCGAATACCTGGACGGCCCGGCCTTCACGAACCAGGGCGAACGCGTCGTGACCGGGCAACGGCTGATGCAGGTGGCCGGCGACATCCTCCTCGGCTGGCGATCCGCCTCATCGAAGCTATGAATCCCGACACCATGGCCCTCTACGGGCGACTGTGTGCCAGGGCGCTCGCATATGCGCATGCCCGCGCCGGAGACCGGTTCGCCATCGGCGGGTACCTCGATTCGGACGACGATTGCGAGAAGGCGCTCACTGCGTTCGCCGAGACCTATGCGGACCAGAACGAACGCGACCCCACACCGCTACGGAAGGCGATCGACGACGGGCGGATCGCCGCGCACCAGGGGGCATGATCCGGCAAGGTCGAGGCAGACTGCGGTCAGTTCCGGCTCAGCCGTTCCGGATCCAGATCGAGCCGCCGCAGCAGCTGCGCGTTGAGGGCGACGACGATGGTGGAAACGGACATCAGGATCGCCGCGACCGCGGGCGAGATCGCGACCCCGGCGAACGCGAGGACACCGGCGGCCAAGGGGACGGCAATGACGTTGTATCCGGTGGCCCACACCAGGTTCTGCCACATCTTGCGGTAGCTCGCCTGCGACAGGTCGATGATCGAGAGGACGGCGCGGGGGTCGTCGGCGGCGAGGACGACACCGGCCGATTCGATGGCGACGTCGGTGCCGGCGCCGATCGCGACGCCGACGTCCGCGCGGGCGAGTGCGGGCGCGTCGTTGACGCCGTCACCGACCATCGCCACCCGGTGACCGCGCGCCTGGAGTGCGGCCACCTCGGCGTCCTTGTTCTCCGGGAGCACGTCGGCGAACGCTTCGTCGATGCCGAGATCGGCGGCGACGGCGTCGGCCACCTGACGGGCGTCTCCGGTGATCATCGCGACCTTCACACCGCGCTCGTGCAGGGCGTCGATCGCCTGCCGCGACTCCTCTCGGACGGCGTCCTCGAGCGCCACCGCGCCGAGCACTCGCCCGTCGCGGACCACGTGGAGGACGGAGGCGCCGCGCTCGACCCACCGTTTCGTCTGCGCCGCAACGTCACCGGGAACCGTCACGTTCAGTTCGGCGAGCATCGCCGGTCCGCCGACGGCCACTTCCACGCCTCCGACGTTCGCGCGCACCCCGCGTCCGGGCAGCGACCGGAAGTCGGATGCGGTGCGCCGCTCGTCCGCGGGCACGTTCGCGGCCGCCTCGGCGACGATGGCCCGCGCGACCGGGTGCTCGCTGTCGGCCTCCACGGCGGCGGCGAGCGCGAGCAGTTCGGTTTCGGTGACACCCGCGGTGGTGACCACCCCGGTGACGGCGTGCCTGCCCTGGGTCAGGGTGCCGGTCTTGTCGAACAGGACGACGTCGACGTTGCGCATGCGTTCGAGGGCTAGCCGGTCCTTCACCAGGACACCGGCCTTCGCAGCACACTCGGTGGAAATGGCGATCACGAGGGGTATCGCCAGGCCGAGCGCGTGCGGGCAGGCGATCACCAGAACGGTGACGGTCCGCACCACGGCCTCGTCCACGTTGCCGAGCAGCGACCACACCACGAACGTGAGAAGCCCTGCGATCGAGGCGAAGTAGAACAGGAACGCCGCGGCGCGGTCGGCGAGGGCCTGGGCCCGGGACGAGGACGACTGCGCGTCGGCGACCAGTCGCTGGATGCCGGCGAGGGCGGTGTCCTCCCCCACGGCGCCTACCTGGATGCGCAGCGCGCTGTCGGTGGCGACGGTGCCGGCGACCACGGTGTCGCCGACCGACCGTGGGACGGGATTGGACTCGCCGGTGATCATCGATTCGTCGACCTCCGCACGGCCGTCCTCGACGGTGCCGTCGGCGGGGATGCGGCCTCCGGCCCGCACCAGCACGAGGTCGCCGGTGGCGAGTTCGGAGACGGGCACTTCGGTGACGCCGTCGTCGGTGACCCTGTCGGCGGTGTCGGGAAGCAGCGCGGCGAGCGCGTCGAGGGCACCGGACGCCGACCCCAGCGCCCGCATCTCCAACCAGTGTCCGAGCAGCATGATGACGATGAGAAGCGCCAGCTCCCACCAGAAGTCGAGGTTGAATCCGCCGATCTGCAGGGTCGTCACCCACGACGCGAGGAACGCAACCGTGATCGCCATGCCGATCAGCAGCATCATGCCGGGCCGCCGCGACTTCAGCTCACTCCACGCGCCGGTGAGGAACGGTGCGCCGCCGTAGAAGAAGATCGCGGTGCCGACCACCGGCGGAATCCACGACGCACCGGGGAAGTCGGGGACGGTGTAGCCGAGGAGGTCGGCGAACATGTGGCTGAACACCACCACCGGCACCGACAGCGCGAGGCTGATCCAGAATTTCTGCCGGAACACCTCACCGTGCGCCCCGTGACCGGCGTGCCGATCCGCGTGGTCACCGTGTGCGTCGTGCCCGGCGTGTCCGGTGTTCCGGACCTGTTCCACTTCCTGCTGCTGATGATCGTGAGACATGCCTGCTCCCTCGGAAGCTGCTCTCGTGGTCTGGTTTCAGGAACGCACCAGTCGTGCGATGGCGTCGGTGGCTTCCTTGATCTTCGCGTCGGCCTCGGTGCCGCCGGCGACGGCGGCGTCGACGACGCAGTGGCTGATGTGGTCTTCGAGCAGCCCCAGCGCCACGGCCTGCAGCGCCTTGGTCATCGCGGAGACCTGGGTGAGGATGTCGATGCAGTACTTCTCGTCCTCGACCATCCGCTGGAGGCCCCGCGCCTGGCCTTCGATGCGGCGCAGGCGCTTGAGGTAGTCGTCCTTGGCGCTGATGTATCCGTGGCCGGCCGCGTGGTCGTGGTCGGTGGTCGGTTGCTCGGTCATTGTGATTCCCCTCGGGTGGGAGTGGTCAGGGGCTGGAAGCGGCGCAGTCGCAGGCTGTTGCTCACGACGAACACCGATGAGAATGCCATGGCGGCACCGGCCAGCATGGGGTTGAGCAGGCCCGCCGCCGCCAGGGGCAACGCCGCGACGTTGTAGGCGAAGGCCCAGAACAGGTTGCCCTTGATCGTGCTCAACGTCTTGCGCGACAACCGGATCGCGTCGGCCGCGGCCCGGAGGTCGCCGCGTACCAGCGTGAGGTCGCTGGCCTCGATGGCCACGTCCGTGCCGGTTCCCATGGCGAGACCGAGGTCGGCCTGAGCGAGGGCGGCGGCGTCGTTGACCCCGTCGCCGACCATCGCGACCACCTTGCCCTCGGCCTGCAGACGCTTGATCACGTCGACCTTGTCCTGGGGCAGCACCTCGGCGACGACGTCGCCGATGCCGACCTGGGCGGCGATCGCCCGGGCCGCGGACGTGTTGTCGCCGGTGAGCATGATCGGGGTGAGACCCAGTTCGCGGAACTGCGCCACCGCCTCGCGCGACGTCGGCTTCACGGTGTCGGCGACCACGAGCACGCCGCGCGCCTGGCCGTCCCAGCCGATCCCGACGGCGGTCTTGCCCTCCGACTCCGCCGCGTCGACGGCGCGCTGGAGTTCCGTGGTGAGCTGCAGCGACCAGTCGCGGAGCAGTTTCGCGCGGCCGATAACCACCGCGTGTCCGTCGATCATGCCCTGGACGCCGAGTCCGGCGAGGTTGGTGAACTGTTCGACGTCGGGCAGCGTCGTCAACCGGTCCCGTGCCGCGCGGGTGATCGCCCGTGCGATGGGATGCTCGGACGCGTCCTCGAGGGCGCCGGCGAACCGCAGAACCTGCTCAGCGTCCTGGCCGTCCGCGGCGACCACGTCGTGCAGCGACATCGTGCCGGTGGTGACGGTGCCGGTCTTGTCGACGACCACGGTGTCGACCCGCCGCGTCGATTCCAGAACTTCGGGCCCCTTGATCAGGATGCCCAGCTGGGCCCCGCGTCCCGTGCCCACCATGAGGGCGGTCGGGGTGGCGAGTCCGAGCGCACACGGGCACGCGATGATCAGGACGGCGACCGCGGCGGTGAACGCGGCGGCGACCGAACCGCCGGTGCCGATCCAGAAACCGAGGGTCGCGACCGACAACGCGATCACGATCGGGACGAAGATGCCGGAGATCCGATCGGCCAGGCGTTGCACCTCGGCCTTGCCGGTCTGCGCGTCCTCGACCATCCACGCCATCTGCGCGAGCTGCGTGTCGGCGCCGATCCGGCTGGCGCGAACCACGATTCGGCCGCCGACGTTGACTGTCGCACCCGCCACCTCGGCGTCGGGTGACACCTCGACCGGCACGGATTCACCGGTCAGCATCGACGCGTCCACCGCCGACGAACCCTCGACGACGACGCCGTCGGTGGCGATCTTCTCGCCCGGACGGACCACGAACAGGTCGCCGACCTCGAGCTGGTCGATGCCGATCAGCTGTTCGGTGCCGTCACGCAACACCGAAACCTCTTTGGCACCCAGTTCGAGCAGCGCCCGCAGTGCCGCTCCCGCCCGGCGTTTGGCGCGGGCCTCGAAGAAACGGCCGGCGAGGATGAACGTGGTGACGCCGGCCGCGGCCTCCAGATAGATGTTGCCGGTGCCGTCGACCCGCGCGATCGTGAGCTCGAACGGGTGCGTCATCCCCGGCATGCCGGCGGTGCCCCAGAACAGTGCGTACAGCGACCAGCCGAACGCGGCCAGCGTGCCCATCGACACCAGGGTGTCCATGGTCGCGGTGCCGTGCCGCAGGTTCGTCCAGGCGGCCTTGTGGAACGGCCACGCACCCCAGACCACGACCGGGGCCGCGAGGGTGAGCGAGAGCCACTGCCAGTTCGTGAACTGCAGCGCCGGGATCATCGCCATCGCGATGACGGGGACCGTCAGCACCGCCGACACGAGCAGCCGCTGCCGCAGTTCCGCCGCCGGGTCCTCTTCCTCCGGGGCCGGGGGCTTCACCTCGGGCAGTCGCGCCGTGTACCCGGCCTGCTCGACCGTGGCGACCAGGTCTTCGGGCGAGACGTCCGCGGCGTCGTAATGGACGCGGGCCTTCTCCGTCGCGTAGTTGACGGTCGCGGTGACGCCGTCGAGTTTGTTCAGCTTGCGCTCGATGCGGTTGGCGCACGACGCGCAGGTCATCCCGCCGATGGCCAGTTCGATCTGGGAATCGGGTGGTGCAGCAATGTCGGTCCCGCGGGTCATCACTTGTCCTCCGGTCCGGCGGAGGCGGTGAACTCCGCGGTGTGGACGGCGCCGGCGTGCTGGAAGTCCAGGAACAGCCGGTAATCGCCCGCGCTGGGTGCGGTGACGGCGAAGTCGATCCCCGGGCCCGCCGCGGTGACGCCGTCGCCGGGATGTCCGTCCGGGTGCACATGCAGGTATCCGAGGTCGGTGGTGCGCAGCGCCACCAGGTGACCGTATGCGCCGAGGTAGGGCTGCAGATCGGTGACCGGCTGTCCGTCGCGGCTCACCGAGAGGGTCACGTTCGACGTCTCTCCCGGTCGCAGCGCGCCGCCGAGGGTGACGGTGTACCCGTCCACGGTGGCGGTCGCTGCGGGAGCGGGCAGTTCCTGCGGGTCGTAGGTGCCCGCGACGCGCAGGTCCGTGCCCAGGGTGACGCCTTCGCCGCCTGCCGGGGTGAAGTCCGCGAACACGCGGTAGTCGCCGCCGCGGGCGAGGTCGAGGGGGACGCTCCACGTTCCGGTCGCGTCGAGCGTCGGGTGGACGTGCTGGAACCCGGCGAGGTCCCGGCGGACGACGATCAGGTGCAGCAGTTTCTCGTGCTCCACGGTGTAGTCCGTCACGGGTACCCCCGAGGGGTTCGTGATCCGGAACTGCACCGGGACCGCGGCACCGGCGGTGACCTGGTCGGATGCGAGCTCGAGGGTGTAGCCGTCGGCGGTGGGCGTCAGTCCGCCCGGGGTCGGGTCGGCGGCGGCGTCGTGGCCTCCCGCTCCGTGGCCGTCGTCCTCGGCCGTGTGTGTGGCGGGCTCGGCGACGTCCGGACCGGCAACCGACCCGAGAGCGAGCGCGGCGCCGAAGATCACGACGAGGCCGACGGTGAATCCGGCGAACTTGCCGGTTGCGTTCATGATGGGGCTCCTGTGGTGGAGTGGCCGGCTCGACCGGCGTGTTCGAGTGCCCGGCTCAGCCGGCGACGGAATATCCGGCTTCTTCGACGGCGCCCGCGACGGCGCTCGGATCGAGGTCGGTAGTGCTGTCGATGACGACCTTGCCGGTGGCCAGATCGACGTTCACGGAGGTGACGCCGGGGAGTGCGCTGATCTCCTCGGTAACCGAGGACACGCAGTGGTTGCAGGTCATGCCGGTGACGGTGACGCTCGAGGTGCTCACGGGTCTGCCTCTCTTCGGGGTATCGATGCCGTATCTGAGAACTACCATACCCCCCTACCGTATTTGCGCAAGGGTGACGGCGACCACCGAGTCCGTGTTCCTCGCCCACGCGGGCCAGGGAAGGTGATTGAGTGAGATACCGCATCTCACCCCACTGGGAAACGGAGCCCGGCAATGTCGATGGACAAACGGTCGCGCATTCCGTCACCGGTCCGGCCGTGCTGATCTCCTTCCTGATCGCGGGTGTCGCCAGTGCCGCGGCCGCACTGTGTTACGCCGAGTTCGCCGGAATGATCCCCAAGGCCGGATCGGCCTACACCTACGGTTACGTGGCGCTCGGCGAGATCGTCGGCTGGTTCATCGGCTGGGACCTGCTGCTCGAATACATCGCGGTGGCGGCCGTCGTCGCCATCGGTGTGTCCGGGTACTTCCGGTTTCTCCTCGAACAGGTCGGCATAAGCCTGCCCGACTGGATGATGGGCGCGCTGGGCACCGGTGACGGGCACGTGTTCGACGTCTTCGCGGCCCTGTTCTGCCTCGGCACCGCCTGGGTGCTCTCGCGCGGAATCCGCAGTGTCGGTCGATTCGAGACGATCGCGGTGGCGATCAAGGTGTCGCATTGGTCGTCCTCATCATCGCGCTGGGCGTCTTCCACATCGACAGCGCCAACTACACCCCCTACTTCCCGTTCGGCACCGCCGCCGTCTTCACCGGCGCGGCCACCGTGTTCTTCGCGGTGTTCGGATACGACGCGATGAGCACCGCCGCCGAGGAATCGAAGGACGCCACCAAGCACCTGCCGAAGGCAATCCTGTATTCCCTCGGCATCGCGATGACGCTGTACGTCCTGGTCACCCTCGTGCTGACCGGAATGCAGAAGTACACCGAGATCAGCCCCGCGAGCGGCTTCTCCACCGCTTTCGAGTCGGTCGGCATGCCCGGGGTCGCGAACATCATCGCGGTCGGGGCCATCGTCGGCATCATCACCGTCGTGCTCACCTTCATGCTC
The DNA here is from genome assembly GCF_030056875.1 of Rhodococcus sp. IEGM 1351. Lineage (NCBI taxonomy): Bacteria > Bacillati > Actinomycetota > Actinomycetes > Mycobacteriales > Nocardiaceae > Rhodococcus > Rhodococcus sp. IEGM 1351. The sequence goes on from NZ_JASHKU010000010.1 coordinate 231,469, forward strand.
GGTGTGACCCGCGTGTGGTACGCGATGAGCCGGGACGGCCTGCTCCCGGAATGGTTCGCGAAGACGCACCCGGTCCGCAAGGTGCCGACGCGGGTGACGTGGATCGTGGGGATCGGTTCGGCGCTGCTGGCCGGGTTCTTCCCGATCAACACCGTCGCGGAACTCACCAACATCGGAATCCTGTCGGCGTTCATCGTCGTCTGCATCGCGGTCGCGGTGCTCCGGCGGACCCGCCCGGAGGTCCCCCGCACGTTCACGCTTCCGTTCATGCCGGTCATCCCGATCATCGGCGTCGTGTTCTCCGGCTGGCTCATCCTGTCGCTGCCATGGGAGACCTGGCTGCGGTTCGGGATCTGGCTGATCCTCGGCCTGATCGTGTACTTCTTCTACTCCCGCAAGCACTCCAAGCTCGAAGTGGCAGAGCCGGTGCCGCGTGGCTGACGAAAAACGGAAACGGGTGGACGCGACCACCCTGACCGGGGTTCCCGCGACGATGATGTGGACCCTCCGCAACCGTGCCGTCGAGGCGTCGCGTCCCGACGGCACGCTGGTCGACCCGCTCGCCGTGACGCTCTACGAGACCCTCGACTATCCGTACGAGAACTTCGGGAAGCCGAGCCAATCCCACGCTCTGCGCGCTCGGGCCTTCGACGACGAGATACGGGCGTTCCTCGCCGATCACCCCGGCGGAACGGTCGTCGCTCTCGGTGAAGGATTGCAGACCAGCTACCGGCGGATCGGTGATCCCGATGTCCGGTGGGTGTCGATCGACCTGCCCGAGGTGGTCGCGCTACGCAGGCAACTGCTGCCGGACGAGCCGAACGTCACCACACTCGCGGTGTCCGCGCTGGACCGCTCGTGGATGGACCACGTCGACACCGGCCGGGCCGTGTTCGTGTCGGCGGAGGGCCTGCTGATGTATCTGCCCGCCGACGAGTCGCTGTCCCTGATCGGCGACTGCGCCCGGCGTTTCCCCAGCGGCCGGATGATGTTCGACTCGGTACCGAAATGGTTGAGCCGCAAGACGCAGAAAGGAATGCGAATTCACGGCGACTACTCCGTCCCGCCGATGCCGTTCCACCTCTCCGCCGGCGATGCAGCGGACCTGCCCGGACAGGTGCCGGACCTTGCGTTCACCCGTGAGGTGACGCTGCCTCTCGGCCGGGGCCTGTGGGGGTCGACCCTGCTCCGCAAGGTGTCGGAACTGCGGCCGCTGCGCAACTCGCGTCCGACGTTGACCCTCTGCGGATTCGCCGGCTGAACCCGTCCGACGAGCGATGTGGGCCGGCCCGCAGCAGAATGGTGCAATGGCGGACCGCGGATTCACCCCGACACAGCTCGCGGCACGTGCCGCGTACCTGCTTCGCGGCAACGACCTCGGCACGATGACGAGTGCCGCGCCGCGCCTGTACCCGCACATGTGGAGTTGGGACGCGGCGTTCGTCGCGGTCGGCCTGGCGCCCTTGAGCGTGGAGCGGGCCGTCGTCGAACTCGACACCCTGCTCTCGGCGCAGTGGAAGAACGGGATGATCCCGCACATCGTGTTCGCGAACGGCGTCGACGGATACTTCCCCGGCCCCGGGCGCTGGGAGTGCGGGACCCTCGCGGCGCACGCGCCGAGCGGCACGCAGACGTCGGGGATCACCCAGCCGCCCGTGCACGCCATCGCGGTGCAGCGCATCCTCGACCACTCGCGCAGGCACGGTCGCAGCACCCGCGCCGTCGCCGAGGAGTTCCTCGACCGGCGCTGGCCCGACCTCGTGCGCTGGCACCGCTGGCTGGCCAACGCCCGCGACCTCGACGGCAACGGCCGGATCGCGCTGTACCACGGCTGGGAGTCCGGCATGGACAACTCGCCGCGCTGGGACCACTCGTACGCCAACGTCGTGGCCGGGGTGATGCCCACATATCTGCGCGAGGATCTGTCCCACGTCGCCGACACCGGACAGCGGCCGTCCAACGGCGAATACGACCGCTACCTGTGGCTGCTCGAGGAGATGAAGACCGTCCGCTACGACGACGCGGAACTGGCCACCGCCATGAGCTTCGCGGTGGAGGACGTGTTCGTCAGCGCCGTGTTCTCGATGGCGTGCGAGGTGCTCGCGACCATCGGCGAGGAACATTCGATGCCGAACTCCGACGTCCGGGAACTGCACGGGTGGGCGGCCCGGTTCCGGCAGGGCGTCCTCACGACCACCGACCAACGGTCCGGGGCGGCCCGCGATTTCGATCTGCGCAGCGGCCGGTGGATTTCCACCGAAACCCTCGCGATGTTCTCTCCCCTGCTGTGCGGCGGCCTGAGCCGTGACGCCGAACGCGCCCTGCTCCGTACGTTCGAGGGACCGAAATTCTGCGGCCACCCCGACCTCCGGTACGCCGTGCCGCCGTCGACGTCGCCGGTGTCGGGCGACTTCCGCCCGCGCGAGTACTGGCGCGGTCCGGTGTGGCCGGTGATGACGTGGCTGTTCTCCTGGGCGTTCGCCCGGCGCGGGTGGGCCGAGCGCGCCCACCTGCTGCGGTCCGAGGGGCTGCGGCAGGCGAGCGACGGCAGCTTCGCCGAATACTACGAACCGTTCACCGGTCAGCCCCTCGGCAGCATGCAGCAGTCGTGGACGGCCGCCGCGGTCCTGGACTGGTTGGGCTGACGCTCCCGTGAGTACTTATTAACCGCGGGACGTTAATAAGTACTCACGGGCGCTAGTCGCAGAGCCGGATCGGGCCGAGTTCGGCGTACCGGTCGCCCGGGCCGGGGTTGTCGGCCGGGGTGGCGCCGCCCAGATGGTGCATCACGCCCCAGACGGCGTTGAGCGCGGTCTGCACGGCGCCCTCCGCCCAGCCCGCGGTCCACGAGATGTCGTCGCCGGCAAGGAAGATACCGCGATGCCGCGGGTCGAGTTCGTCCTGGACGAAATGGCTGAACAGCCGTTCCTGGTACCGGTAGTGGCCGGGGAGGTTCGCCTTGAACGCACCCATGAAGTCGCGTTCGGTCTCCCAGGACAGCGTGACCGGAGTCGAGATGATGTGACTGCGGAAGTCGACTCCCGGGTAGATCTCCTCGAGCGACTTGATCATGAGGTTCATCCGCTCCGTCGCGTCGAGCGGCAGCAGCTTGAGCGAATCGTCGGACCACGTGTAGGACAGGCAGATCAGACCGGGCTTGTCGTCGCCGTGGTCGAGGAGGTAGGTGCCGCGGCTCATCCGGTCCGTCAGGGTCATGCTGACGAGGTCGCGGCCGGTGACCGGATCCTTGTCCTTCCAGAACGGACGATCCACGAGGGCGAACACCTTCGTCGACCCCATGTAGTGGGTGCGCTCGATCGCGGTCCAGTGGTCGATCGGGAACAGGTCGTCGTCGCAGTGAATGTTGTTGAGCAGCATCCAGCTCTGCGCAGTGAAGACCGCGGCCGGGTACGTGCGGATCTCCCCGGACGAGTCGGTGACCGTCACCTGGTGCGGTGCGGTCCTCCGGACCTCGGTGACGCGGGGACGGGTGGCTCCGCCGTTCAGCGCGCGCACCGACGTGCCGTCCGGCCAGTGCGCCATCCCCGACGGGGTGTCGGTCCACAGCCGCAGGGGCAGTTGCTGCGACCCGCCGACGATGCCGCGGTGGTGGTCGTCGGCGGCGGTGATGACGACGCGCAGGATCTCGAGGATCGAGTTGGGGAAGTCGGTGTCCCAGCCGCCCGTTCCGAAACCGACCTGCCCGAACACTTCCCGATGCCGGAACGACGCGAAGTGCTTGGACGAGGCGAGGAAGCCGTAGAACGTCTGATCGTCCAGCCGGACCACCAGGTCGTTCCAGATGCGCTTGAGTTCGGCGGTGTCACGGTCGCGGATCGCTTGCTGGAGCGGAATCAGCTCGGCGTGATCCTCGAGCGTGCGCTGCCACGCATCCGACACCTCCCTGAACACGGGCGGCAGGTCGTCGAGGTGCTGCGCGTAGTAGCTTTCGCCCTTGAGGTCGATGACCGTGCTGGGGGTGCTGTCGGCGAGCGGGTTCGGGAACGCCTCGGTCCGCAGTCCCATGGCGTCGAGGTAATGGAACAGGGTGGTCGACGACGGTGGGAACCGCATCGCGCCCATCTCGGCGACCACCTCGGGGTGCCCGTCGAACGGCTGCGACCGCATCCGGCCACCGATCTGATCGGCCTCGTAGACAATCGGTTTCAGGCCGAGCTTCATCAGCTCGTACGCCGTGACCATCCCCGACAGGCCGCCACCGATGACCGCCACCTCGGTGCCGTGGCGATCGGCGGGCACCGCGCCGAGACCCGAGCGGTGCGCGATGTAGTCGTCGTAGGCGAACGGGAAGTCGGGACCGAACATGGTGAGCGGCCGGGGATCGGTGTCCGCGGCGGTGCTGTCCGGGGTGACGGGGATCGTCATGAAGTCTTCTCCTGCATGAAGGGGTAGAGGTCGACGCGTCGGTCGTCGAGATGGGTGTTCTCACGGCGGGAACGGTGGAGGACGTCGAGTTCGAGGTCGACGATCGCCAGCTCCTCGTGGCGGCCTGCGCGGGCGAGTTCGGTGCCGTCGGGCGCGATCGCACAACTGGACCCGCAGTAGTCGAGGTCGGCCTCGGTGCCGCACCGGTTGACGTACGTGACGAACAGCTGACTCTCGTACGCACGGGTCGGGACGACGCTCTCCGCGATGAATTCGTACGGGCTCATCAGGCCGGTGGGGACGACGAGCCACTGTGTTCCCCGGTCGGCATGCGCGCGAACGGCTTCCGGGAACTCGACGTCGTAGCAGATCAGGAGTCCGCACCGGATTCCGGCGTGGTCGAACTGGACCACCAGTTCGTCGCCGGCGGCGAAGTGCGACCGGTCGAGCTCGCCGAACAGGTGGGTCTTGCGGTAGTTCGCGAGTGACGTCCCGGACGGGTGGAACACCTGCACGCTGTTGTAGACGACGCCTGCGTCCGCCTCGGGGTATCCGTAGACGACGGCGATCCCGAACTCGCGTGCGATTCTCTGCGATCCGGGCCGCGATCGGTCCGTCGGCGGGTTCGGCCCGCTCCGCGATCAGGGATCCGATGTTGTACCCAGTGGCCGCCATCTCCGGGCAGACCAGGACCGATGCCCCGGACGCCGCCGCCGTCTGCGCGGCCGACGCGATAGCGGAGAGGTTCGCGGCGACGTCGAAGGAGAGTTCGGGACCTTGGAACAGCGCTGCCCTCATGGTGCCGTCACCGTTTCCGGGCTGTTGCGGAGTTCGGACTTGCGGACTCCGTACGCGAAGTAGATCGCGAGCCCGACTGCCATCCACAGAGCGAACGCCACCCACGTCGAGACGCCGAGACCGAACAGCAGCAGCGCGCAGAACACGACGCCGAGGACCGGCATCAGCGGGAAGAGCGGGGTCCGGAAGCTGCGGTGCAGGTCGGGATGGCGGCGGCGCAGGATGATCACGGCGATGTTGACGAGCATGAACGCGAACAGCGAGCCGATGCTCGTCGCGTCGGCCAGTTCGCCCAGCGGCACGAATCCCGCGAGCGCGGAGACGACACCGCCGACGACGACGATGTTGACGACGGGCACCCGGGTGCGCGGGTTGACGCGGGAGAAGACCCGCGGAACGAGACCGTCGAGCGACATCGCGTACAGGATCCGGGTCTGCCCGTACATCACGGCGAGGACGACGCTGGCGATGGCGATCACCGCGCCCGCCGACAGGAGGATGGCGGGCCAGGTGCTGGTGGTCGCGGCATTCAGGATGGTCGCGAGTGCGGCGCCCTCACCCGCGATGTCCTGCCAGGGCATCGCGCCGACGGCGGCGATCGCGACCAGGCAGTAGAGGATCGTGACGATCAGGAGCGAGAGGATGATCGCGCGGGGAAGATCGCGTTTCGCGTTCTTCGCCTCGTCGCCTGCGGTCGAGGCGGCGTCGAACCCGATGTAGGCGAAGAACACCTGGGACGCCGCGGCCGTCACGCCTGCCGCGCCGAGGGGGATGAACGGCGTGAAGTTTCCGGCGCGGAACGCGGTGAACGCGACAGCGCAGAAGAACACGAGCACGAGGATCTTCAGTGCGACCATGACCGTGTTCACCAGGGCGCTCTCGGACGCTCCCCGGGTCAGCAGTGCCACCGCGACGAGCACGATGACGATGGCGGGCACGTTGACGATGCCGCCCGCGCCCGGTGATTCGCTGATCGCGGCGGGTAGCGAGATGCCGAACATGCCGTGGAGTAGTTCGTTGATGTACTCGCCCCAGCCGACGGCGACGGCCGCGACCGAGACGCCGTACTCGAGCATCAGGCACCAGCCGCAGATCCACGCGAAGAGTTCGCCCATCGTCGCGTAGGTGTACGAGTAGGAGCTACCGGAGACGGGGATGCTGCCTGCCAGTTCCGCGTAGGAGAGAGCGGAGAAGAGGGCGGTGAACGCCGCGAGCACGAAGGCGAGGACGACGGCGGGGCCGGCCTTGGGTGTCGCCTCGCCGAGGATGACGAAGATGCCCGTTCCCAGCGACGCACCGATGCTCAGTGCGGTGAGGTGCACCAGGCCCATCGACCGCTTGAGGCCGTGACCGGGTTCCTGGTCGTTGCGCGCCACGATCGCCTCGACCGATTTGCGGGCGCGGAGTGCGCCGGCCAGTCCCGGCGGGCGCGGAGAAATCTTGGTGATGTCCAACGTTGAGCTCCTGAGCGGTGGAGTGATGTGGACAACAATGAACGGGCGAGCCGTGACTGTCAACACATGTTTCCTAAACCGCTTGACGGTTTCCTAGCGGGCGGTGGGCCGGACGTCGTCCGGTAGTGCGGGGGCCAGAATCCACAGAACGGTCGCGGTGTCGTCGCCGAGCGCGCGGAAGCTGTGCGGCAACTGGGGCGAGAAGGTGAACGCGTCCCCGGTCGCGAGCGACACGTCCTCCCCGGCCCCCGGACCGTTGAAGGAAATGCGGATCCGGCCCGAGACGACGTAGACGAAGGCGACGTCGACCGGCAGTTCGTACGTTTCCGAGCCGCTCCCGCCGCCGGGTTCGATCCGGCTCAGGAGCGACTGGATGCGGCGCTCGCCGAACGGTGTCAGCAGGAACTCGGCCATGCGCTCCCCGCCGAAACTGATCGGCGGGTAGTTGTCGGCGCGTACCACCTCACCTGCGGCGGAGCTCTCGAACAGCGACCCGACGGGAATGTTCAGAGCGGCGCAGATCCGCACCAGCGTGGCGACGGATGCGCTCGCGTGGTCCCGTTCGATCTTCGACAGGTAGCCCTTGGTGATGCCGCAGCTCGCGGCGAGGTCGTCGAGGGTGAGGCGCTGGGCCTGCCGGGCCGCCTTGAGCCGGGGGCCGATCCTGGGCGCGTCGACGCCCGACGCACCTTCGGTTGCGAGCTCGTTCGCCATGCATCGATCCTTCGTTGTGTCTCGTATAGGAAACAGGTGTTGACAAGAATGCGTTCCAAGGAAACGATACGACGACGCCACGTCTCCGGCACACACCGAAGGATTCCGATGAGTACAGACGACATCCAGGGCCCCATCGACGCGACCCGCATCCAGGGCCCCGTCGACGCGACCCGCGTCCAGGGCCCCGTCGACGCCACCCGCACGCCGCGCTACGCCGAACCCAGCACGTTCGCCCGCCTCCCCCGGCTCGACGAGGTGTCCCGCGCCGACGTCACCGTGATGGGCGTCCCGTTCGACTCCGGCGTGAGCTACCGTCCGGGCGCACGCTTCGGCCCCGGCCACATCCGCGCCGCGTCGAAGCTCCTGCGTCCGTACAACCCCGCACTCGACGTGCACCCCTTCGCGGCGCAGCAGGTCGCCGACTTCGGCGACATCGGCGTCAACCCGTTCGACATCCAGGAGGCCCTCGCCACCGTCGACGGCGCCGTCACCGACCTGCGCAAGGACGGCTCGACCGTGCTGACGCTCGGCGGCGACCACACCATCGCCCTGCCGATCCTGCGTTCCCTCGCCCGCGATCACGGTCCCATCGCCGTGCTGCACTTCGACGCGCACCTCGACACGTGGGACACCTACTTCGGCGCCCCCTACACACACGGCACCCCGTTCCGGCGGGCCAGCGAGGAGGGGCTCATCGACCTCGAGCGTTCGCAGCACATCGGCATCCGTGGCCCGCTGTACAGCAAGAAGGACCTCGAGGACGACGCCGTTCTCGGTTTCCAGGTCATCCGCTCCGACGACTACGAGGTGGACGGCGTCGCCAGCATCGTCGAACGGATGCGTCGACGGCTCGACGGCGGACCGGTCTACGTGTCCGTGGACATCGACGTCCTCGATCCCGCGCACGCGCCGGGCACCGGAACACCCGAGGCGGGCGGCATGACGTCCCGCGAGTTGCTGAACACGCTGCGCGGACTCGTCGGCCTGAACGTGGTCGGCGCCGACATCGTGGAGGTGGCGCCCGCCTACGACCACGCCGAGATCACCGGCATCGCGGCAGCGCACGTCGCGTACGAGTTGCTGTCGGTGCTCGCGATCAACGCGTCGTCGGCCCCGGGCCGGGCTGCGCGCGGCGAGGCGCTCCGGCAGGCGGCGTTCGTGACGAAGTGACGTCCGTTGCCACGTGCGGGCAGCGGGAAGACGTTACCCTCGGGCGCATGGCTATCGGGGTGAAGGTCCGAAGGTTCTCCAAGATCGCACCACTACTGCTCGCCGGTGCGCTCGCGGCCGCGGTGCCGGGGCATGCCGCCGCCGAACCTGTCAGAGGTCCGGACGTGGCCTCGTGGCAACACCCGGGCGGGTCACCGATCGACTGGTTCGCCGTCCGCAACGCCGGCCACGACTTTTCGATGGTCAAGGCCACCGAGAGTCTCAACTACGTCAATCCGTTCTTCGTCCAGGACTGCCTCGCCATGCGCGTGGCCGGCGTTGCCCGCGGCGCGTACCACTACGCCGACCCCACCCAGTCGCCGGAAGCGCAGGCCGCGTTCTACTCGACGGTGGTGCTGGGAATCAACGGTCCGGGTGACATGCCTCCGGTCCTCGACCTCGAGCAATCCGGTGGGCTGCCGCCCGCCGCGTTGATCGACTGGACGCACCGCTACCTCAACACGGTCCAATCGCTCACCGGACGTCAGCCGATCATCTACACGTACCCGAACTTCTGGCGGACGGCGATGGCGAACACCAACGAGTTCGCCGGATACCCGCTGTGGATCGCCGACTACAACGGTCAGAACACGCCCGGCCCCCTCCCCGGCGGCTGGAGCAACTGGACGTTCTGGCAGTACACCAGCACCGGTCGCATCCCCGGAGTCAACGGCGACGTCGACCTCAACGTCTACAGCGGGGCGCAGGGCGACTTCGCGCGGTACTCCAACAGCGCATCCCCCTTCGGCAGCTGACGCCGACGGGCACGATCAATCCCGGCACACCGGATTTCCGGGGAACGCCGGGACGCCGACTCGGCAGCCGACGTCGGTGACGGCGTTCAACCGCTCGACCGGCTCCCGAATCTCGAGCGCCGGCACGAGGCCGTCGGTCAGGAGTGCATTCTTGGTCGTCGGCGTCGTGGCGCGCTCGTCCAGCGTTCCGCGCACCCGCGCGAAGTTGACGAGTTCGTCGTACACCATCGACAGGGCCGCCTCGGTGGTCCGGTCTTCCGGGTCGAGCCCGGCGAAATCCACGCCCGTCTCGTATTCGTGGCGGACGGCATGTGGACCCTGGTCGCAGGTGGGCTGGTTCAGATCGATCCGAAAGTCCGGCCCGGCCGGTCCCGGCGGAGTGATCGTGCCGGCGTCGGTGCAGACATGGTGCGAGATGCGATCGCCGAGTGCGTGAATGTAGATGCCGGTCCGTGCATTCCAGGAATTCTCGCCGATCCAGGAGTCGAACTGTGACGAGAGGACCGTGTCGGAGATGACCTGCTGCCCGGTCATGTTGGTGAACGGGATGGCGGCCGGAGTCTCCAGGCTGTAGGTGCCGTTGATCTGCACGGGATTCGCATCGCCGTAACACGTTGCACCCGTGGCATAGTCGCCGTCCTCCGAGGGGTTCGTGAAACCTCCCGTGCACAACGGTGCGCCACTTCCCGGCCCGGCCAGGGCCCAATTCCGTAGGTGCGTGAGCATGACCTCGTGCCGTGGATCGTCGACATCCGGTTGCAAGCCGTTGGGCAGGGGATCCGCCGGTCCGCGCATCGTGGGCAGGAAGTGGAAGAGGAACCCGCCGGTGGCGAAGTGGGTGCGCACCAGTCCGCTGATGTCCTTCGTGGTCAATGCGCCGGCGTCGGGGACGAGGCGGCCGAAGATGTCGCGTGGGGCGAACGTGCCGAGGTCGGTCGCTTCGTCGTACGCCGCGATCCAGTAGGCATCCTGCTCGGAGAAGCCGACGGTGCGGGCGATGATATACGTCGAATCCGAATGCACGAGACTCCGTCCGCCGAGCGGGCGGCGCAACGTGAACCCGTAACGGAGGAACGCCTCGGCGCCGCAGATCGGCGAGTTGGGATCGTCGAGTAGGCATTCAGGTGGCAGCGGAGCGCAGTTGTGCGGTGGCGCACCGTCCTCGGTGTAGCAAATATCCTCGGCGAATCCGTACACCGGTGGCGGTGACACGACGAACGCGGCGGCGGTGAGCGTCAGCGCCACAATGGTTCCACCGACTCTTCGAGTGAATCTTCTCATCGAGGTGCACCTTTCGGTGGGGCCGAGTAGATCAACATTAACACCGGGGAACAGGCAGGATGCTCGGTTCTCGCGAGCCCCGAAATCCGCCACCGTCGGTCGGTGTGCGGGCATCACGCGACACGGTGCCGGTATCGATTCGCCAGCCATGCACACATCGTGAGCTGAACCTGATGAAACACCATCAGCGGCAGGATGATCTGCCCGACGGGCTGCCCGGCGAACAGGACAGCCGCCATCGGCAGCCCGGTCACGAGAGCCTTCTTCGTTCCGCAGAACTGGATGGCCCGCACGTCTGCGCGTTCGAACCGCATCAGGTCGGCGGTGAATCGCGTGAGCCAGAGGATGGCCGTCACGAGCACCGTGGACAGCAGGACCAGTCGGAGTAACGCGGTGGACGGGGCCGAGTGCCATACTCCGTCACGTTCGCCCGCCGAGAATGCCGAATACACGATGAGCACGACGGATTCGCGGCCGACGTACCTCAGTGCGGAACCGTGGCGTGCCACCCAGTCGCCGATCAACCGGCGGAGGATCTGACCCAGCACGAACGGCAGGAACAGTTGCAGTCCGATTCCCAGTGCGGCGGCACCGGGCGCACCCATCTGTCCTGAAGTCGACATCATCGTGAACGCGAGCGCGGGCGTCAGGAACATGCCGAAGAGGTTGGATGCGGATGCGCTGGCGATGGCACCGGGAACGTTCCCTCCGGAAACCGCGGTGAATCCGATCAACGCTTGGACGGTCGAGGGAACGAGGCACGTGAACAGCAGTCCGGCGGTACAAGCTGGGATCCAGCACAGAGCTCGGGAGCAGTCGCAGTGCCAATCCGCTGAGCGGGAAGACCACGAAGGTGAAGGACAGCACGGTCAGGTGCAGGCGCCAGTGCGTCAGTCCGGCGATCGCATCCAGCGGTGCGATGCGCACGCCGTAGAGGAAGAACAGAACGCCGATGGCGACGCGATCCGCACCGTCCACCCAAGGCACAGCCGGGCCCGAGGCCGGCAGCACCAGCGCGACCAGCACCGCTGCGTGAACCCGTGCCGTCGATCGTGTCTCGTGCATCGCGATTCGATACACGCCGGCCTTACTCGTGCGGCTGTCGGTCAGTCGGATCCGCGAGCGAATCCGGATCCTCACCTGGTGAGGATCCCGGCGACCAGGTTGATCGTCGTCGCGAGGATGACTGGACCGAAAACATAGGACAACAGGCAATGCCGGAGCGCCACGGCCCGAATCTCCGGGCTCGAGACGTCGGTATCGGATACCTGGTAGGTCATCCCGAGGTTGTAACTGAAGTAGAAGAAGTCGCGAAACGCGGGCGGGGCAGTGGAGTTGAAATCGATACCGCCCGTCGTTGTTTCAGGACCTGATTCCTCGTCGTAGAGGAAGGCGTATCGAGCCGCATACATCAGATGTAGGGCAGCCCACGCCAGGAAGACCCCGATCAGGGCCACGGCGGCGTGCGGGGTTCCCGCCGAGGACCCGCCGCCACCTGCAGTGCGATGATTGCTCCGAGACCTCCTGAAGCCGCTGTCACCACGACCAATTCGTCGACTATCGGACGGAAATCCTCGCGTCCCACGTTGCGGCGAGTTGCCGCCGCATCCATCGGCCACAACACTGCCCAACCGGATACGACGAACACGGCGGCCGCGGCGGCGATACCGATGAGAGACCCCAACGCGGCTGTGGTCGACACGCCGCCGAGAATACCCGCAGCGACACCGACCACCACCGCCGGCGGCCACTCTCGGGATGGCGGAAGTCGGGAGAGGCACGTGCAATGCCTACCCCTCTCCGGAAGGCGCCGCGCCGTCACCTGCGGCGCTCCCGACGCCGATCGACAAGCCGGCGCCGTCTGCGTCGACGCGGACGGTGTCGCCGGGCGAGAGGACCCCCTTCAGGAGCATGCTCGACAACTTGTTGTCGAGCTGCTTCTGGATGGTGCGCCGCAGCGGCCGGGAACCGAACTCGGGTTCGTACCTTCCGCGGCGAGGTAGTCCTCGGCTGCCGTTGTCACGTCCAACCCGATGTCCTGCGCCTTCAGCAGCCGGCGTGTGCCGTCGAGGATCAACTCGACGATCTGCCGCATCTCGTCAACCCCTATTCGTTCGCATGCCGGCAATGCGGGTTCTCGGTTGTCGAGCGACGTGAGTGTGACGAGCGTGGACATCGCCGCGGCCTCGTGAGTGTTGAGACGCAACATGATTCGCGCGCCGCACCACGGCGCGCCCGGCGAGGGGCTGGTCCCGAGAGGGCAGACGGCAGGCCAGGGCGTACCAGCGGCGTGTGCCGAGAAGTCTATCCCGGCATCCCCTGCGGCCGGGCCGCGTTACCGTGATCGGCGAGCTGGACTGTGTGCGAACGCATTCGATCCACGACGCGCCGACGATGTCTGGGAATGTGTCCGGATCGGACGAGGAAGTGGAGAGGAGTACCAACCCCTTTCCACTTTCAATTTATAGCGCACCGGGGGGCTTGCGGCAAGGCCCGGGTGGTGCCGCACAATTACCGGCCGAAGCCAGAACCTGCGGAAATGGGGGTCGCGAATTGCGTGTGTTGTTGTCGACGTATGGGTCACGTGGGGATGTCGAACCGTTGGTGGGTCTCGTGGTGCGGTTGCGGGAACTCGGCGCGGAGGTGCGGGTGTGCGCGCCGCCGGACGAGGACTTCGCGGAGCGGCTGGCCGGGGTCGGTGTGCCGATGGTGCCCGTCGGCCGGTCGGCGCGCGCGCTGACGACGGCGGCGCCGTCGGCGGCGGACCTGCCCCGGCGCGCGGCCGAGTTGATCGCCGGCCAGTTCGAGGCGGTCACCGCGGCCGCCGAGGGATGCGACGCGTTGGTGGCGACCGGCGCGATGCCGGCCGCGGCCGGAGCGCTGTCGGTCGCCGAGAAGCTGGGCATCCGTTCCGTGTCCGTGACGTTCCAGCAGCTCACCCTGCCGTCGCCGCATCGGCGGCCGCTGGCGTACCCGGGCCGGGCGTTCCCGCCGGACGTGGCGGACAACCGGATGCTGTGGGACCTGGACGCTCAGAGCATCGATGCGCTGTTCGGTGAGGCGCTCGACACCAACCGGGCGTCGATCGGCCTGCCCCCGGTGGACAACGTTCGCGACTACGTCATCGGCGACCGGCCGTGGCTTGCGACGGACCCGACCCTGGACCCGTGGCAGGAGACGCCGGACCTCGACGTCGTGCAGACCGGCGCGTGGATCCTGGCCGACGACCGCCCACTCCCGGCCGACGTGGTGGCGTTCCTGGACGCAGGCACACCACCGGTGTTCGTGGGTTTCGGCAGCATGCCCTTGCACGCGGCGACGGACGCCGCCCAGGTGGCCATCGAGGCGATCCGCGCGCAGGGCCGCCGCGCACTCGTCGGGCGCGGCTGGGCCGATCTGGCCCTGATCGACGATCTGGACGACTGCTTCGTCGTCGGCGAGGTCAACCAGCAGGCATTATTCGGCCGGGTGGCCGCCGTCGTGCACCACGGCGGCGCGGGGACGACGACGACGGCGACCCGGGCCGGCGCACCTCAGGTGGTGGTGCCGCAGGCGGCGGACCAGCCGTACTGGGCCGGCCGGGTGGCCGACTTGGGCATCGGCGCGGCGCACGACGGTCCGGTTCCGACCGTCGAGTCCCTGACGACCGCGCTCACGGCGGCCCTGACCCCCGAGACCGGAGCACGAGCGGCTGCCGTGGCGGGCACGATCCGTACCGACGGGGCGGCCGTCGCCGCGACGTTGCTGCTCGACACGATCGCCCGAACCGCAGATCGGAGCTGATGACATGAAAAATCTGACTACCAACGCGTTCGACCTTCCCGACCACCTCGCACCCAAGGCCGACCCGACGCTGATCGCCGACGACGAGCTGCATTTCGCGGCCATCGCAGAAAGCCTCGAGCAGTCGATTGCCGACCTCGACCACCGCATCGACACCGAACGCAAGGCGCCCCGCCGGCTGGGCCAGGAGGCGATGGAGCGGGACATGATGGTCCACCGGCTGAACGCCGAGTTGCGTGCCCTGCGCCGCTACGGGTTGGACCTGTGCCTCGGGCACTTCGTCAGCGCGGACAACCCCGAGCCCGTGTACATCGGACGACTCGGCCTGATGGACCGGGCGGGCAATCAGCTGCTCGTCGACTGGCGCTCCCCCGTGGCCGAGCCGTTCTTCGGTGCGACCCACGGCAATCCGATGGGCCTGGCCCGCCGGCGCAGGTATCGCTGGACCCGCGGCCGCATCAGCGACTACTGGGACGAGGTGTTCACCCCGGACGGGTTCGCGGGGAACGCAGCGCTCGACGACCAGTCCGCGTTCATCGCCAGCCTGGGCACCAACCGGTCGGCCCGGATGCGGGACGTGCTCGGCACCATCCAGGCCGACCAGGACGCCATCATCCGCGCGGGATCGCGTGGCGCCCTCGTCGTCGACGGCGGCCCGGGTACGGGCAAGACCGTCGTCGCGCTGCACCGCGCTGCGTACCTGCTCTACTCCGACCCCCGACTCCGTCACGGCGTGCTGTTCGTCGGTCCGCACGAGCCCTACCTGGCCTACGTCGCCGATGTCCTGCCCAGCCTCGGAGAGGAGGGAGTGCAGCTCTGCACCCTGCGGGACCTCGTCGCCGAGGGCGCCACCGCGAAGGTCGAAACCGACCCCGACGTGGCCCGCCTGAAGTCGTCCGTGGATCTGGTGAAGGCCATCGACGCGGCGGTCGCGTTCTACGAGGAGCCGCCCACCGAGGGCATGACGGTCGCGACCGAGTGGTCCGACATCTGGCTGAGCGCCGACGACTGGGCCGAGGCATTCGAAGCGCCGGAACCCGGTACTCCGCACAACGAGGCGCGCGAGCAGATCTGGGAGCTGCTGCTCACGATCCTGATCGACAAGTACGACGGTGACATTCCGGTGGCCCAGCTCCGGAAATCGTTGCAGCAGAACGACGAATTACGCACGACCCTCGACAACGCGTGGACCCTGATCGAGGCGGCCGACCTCGTCGCCGACCTGTGGTCGGTGCCCGCCTACCTGCGCAAGTGCGCTCCCTGGCTCAGCCCCGACGACATTCGGAAGCTGCAACGCCCGGACGCCCAGCGCTGGACGGTGTCCGACCTGCCACTCCTCGACGCAGCACGGCAGCGGCTCGGCGACCCGGAGGAATCACGACGCCGGCGTCGCCACGACGCCGTCGTCGCCGCCGAACGCGAGCAGCGGTCCAAGGTCATCGACGACCTCATCGCAGCGGATGCCTACGACGACGGCGAAAGTCTGATGACGCAGCTGCGGCAGAAGGACCTGCAGGAAATGCTGGTGGACGAAGCTGCGATGTCCAGCACCGACCCCGACCTGCTCGACCGCACGTTCGCGCACGTCGTCGTGGACGAAGCGCAGGAGCTGACGGACGCCGAGTGGCAGATGTTGTTGCTGCGCTGCCCGTCTCGGAGCTTCACCATCGTCGGCGACCGGGCCCAGTCCCGGCACGGCTTCACGGAGTCGTGGCAGGAACGGCTCGACCGGATCGGGCTCGACCGGATCGAGCTGGCCTCGCTGACCGTCAACTACCGGACGCCGAATGAGGTCATGGCGGAAGCCGAGCCGGTCATCCGAGCCGCCCTCCCGGACGCCAACGTGCCGACCTCCATCCGCAGCAACGACATCCCCGTCGTACACGGATCTGCTTCCGATCTGCACTCGATCCTCGACACCTGGCTCGACTCGAACTCCGACGGGATCGCCTGCGTCATAGGCGATCCGACGTTCCGGGCAACATCCCGCGTCCGGTCGCTGACCCCGGAGCTGTCGAAGGGGCTCGAATTCGACCTGGTCGTCCTCGTCGACCCGGACACCTTCGGCACGGGGATCGAAGGGGCCGTCGACCGCTACGTCGCCATGACCCGGGCGACCCAGCAACTCGTCATCCTCATGAGCTCGTGATGTCGGTCGATCCCATGGATCCTGGGTCTGACTGAGTGGCAGGTGGTGTCCGTCGCGAGGAAAATTTCTGTGCTTGTGGGGGATTCCAGTGTGCGAGCGCGGTTGCGGCAACCGTGTCGGGATGGGCTGGGCCTGGTTAGCCAGTACCCTCGATGGCGAAGATATTGCAATGATCTACGCCCGCGTGGGCCTGGGCGACGGTTGCGGCGCCGTCGAGGGTGCTCTGGTCACTGGCAGTGTCAGCCATCAATTCGCATACGGCGTCGTTCTCGGCGTTGCCGGCTGTTCCGGTGAGCGAGATCGCGAGGGCGGCGACGGCGAGGGCGGAGCGGGTGGTAGCGATGCGGGTAATAGATGGTGCCTCCGATGATTTCGGCAATTATTTTGCCGTGACATCAGCTTGTGCCGTCGCCGAGCCGGGCGCTGCGCACCTGAGGGTCACCATCACACACCCTCGGCGCCGCATCACCTGCAGTGTGGCCGGCAGCGTCAGGCGAGTCGGTATCAGGAGTCGATGCGGATGGTGCCGGATTTCGACCTCATGACGATGGATTGGGTGGTGGTGGCTCCGTGTGTGTAATGCACTCCGGAGCATCGAGTGTCTCGGATATGGCTGCGAGGGCAGCGGAAATCATTCAGCATCCGCGGTTGTCGTTCGCTGGTCATGAAATCCTCGGCGTGCTCGCGAAAGAAAAGATGTATGAGCCGGTTCCGTTCATCGACGCGATGTGTTTGAGAACAGCGACCGGCGCTCGCCAGGGAGCGAGGAGCTGACGCCTCACCGCCCCACCCTGGTGGGCCGGCATTCATCCCACTCACGCAGTACCGCATCCGGTACAAGGCAAGGTGGTCTGGGCTCGGATGTCGTCGCGCCGCTCCGCAGGCCCCTCGGTCGCATGTGTAGGTCTGGTCGTCAACGGCCCCTCCGCCCCGCTGTCGCCTTCGTGATCCACTAGATGATTTATGTAGACCGCCTGACGGTTTGTGTGCTAGCTTCGTGTTATCGGAACATGACCTGGATCACTCCCCACTCCAGCTGGTGGGGGTCCGTCACAGACATGACCTGTCGGGCTGTTTTTACGGAGGAGCACCATGCACTCGACCATCGATCAATCGTCGCTCTCGTCGTCGTCCTTCGAGGCGCCGGTTCTGGTTCGCATGGAGGGTGTGAACAAGTACTTCGGCACCCACCACGTGCTGACGGACGTCGACCTCGACATCACCACCGGCGAGGTGCTGGTGGTGATCGGCCCGTCCGGGTCGGGAAAGTCGACCCTGTGTCGCACCATCAACCGCCTCGAGCCGATCAGCTCGGGCCGGATCCTGCTCGACGGCGTCGAACTACCCCAGGAAGGCAAGCACCTCGCGCGGCTACGTGCCGAGGTCGGAATGGTGTTCCAGTCATTCAACCTGTTCTCGCACATGACGATCCTGCAGAACGTCATGCTCGGGCCGACCAAGGTTCTCGGCGTTCCGAAGAAGGAGGCCGAGGCCACCGCCCGCAGGCTCCTCGACCGGGTCGGGGTGGGTAATCAGGCGGAGAAGATGCCGGCCCAACTCTCCGGCGGACAGCAGCAGCGCGCGGCGATCGCGCGCGCCCTGGCGATGAAGCCGAAGGTGCTGCTCTTCGACGAGCCGACGTCCGCCCTGGACCCGGAGATGGTCAACGAGGTCCTCGAGGTGATGAAGGAACTCGCCGAGACCGGTATGACGATGGTCGTGGTCACCCACGAGATGGCCTTCGCGAAGTCGGCAGCGAACCGGGTGATCTTCATGGACGCCGGACGCATCGTCGAAGAGGCCGATCCGCACGAGTTCTTCGCCAATCCCCAAACCGAGCGCGCCAAGGACTTCCTGTCGAAGGTCCTGCACTGACCGCCGCACCGTCGACACGAAAAAGGTTGTCTGTCATGAGGTTTTCCCGTAAGGCGATCGTGCCGCTGGTGGCCGTGCTCGCCATCGCCGGCATCGCCCTGTTCGGTACCCGCTCGACCGTGACCACGGGCATCACCCCGGCGGTTGCTCAGTCCCCGCAGTTCGCACCCGGCACGACGATGGAGAAGATCGCTCGTGAGGGGGTGTTGCGGGTGGGAACCCGGTTCGATCATCCCGGGCTGTCGGCGCGCAACCTGCGCGGCGAGCAGGAGGGATACGAGATCGATCTGGTCCGGTACATCGCCGGCAAACTCGGTGTCCCCGCCGACCGGATCGAGTGGACGGAGGCCAACTCCGCCAGCCGCGAGCAACTACTGCAGCAGGACAAGGTCGACGTCGTCGTCGCGACGCTGTCGATCAACGACAAGCGACGTCAGGTGATCAGCTTCGGCGGCCCCTACCTCGACATCAACAACGACCTGGTGACGGTGAAGGGCAATCCGAAGAACATCACCGATCCCCAGACCCCGAACGGGGTGACGGTGTGCTCGACCCTCGGTGGGGCGGTGTCGGCGTCGCTGCGCAAGAACTTCCCACAGACGAACCTGATCGAGTTCGACGTCTCGTCCAAGTGCATCGATGCCCTCAAGAACGGGTCGGTCGACGCGCTCGCCACCCAGGGGCCCATCGGCGCCGGGTACGTCAGCAAGGATCAGAAGGACATCGAGCTGATCAACAAACCCTTCGCGGTCGAGTCGTGGGGGGTGGGTATCGCCAAGGGCGATGTCGCGTTCTGCGAGTTCCTCAACAGCGCGATCACTGATTACTACAGCGACGGCTCCGCCGAGGAAGCCTGGGCCGACAGTCTCGGCCGTTACACCAAGCAACAGCCGGTCATGCCGGAACTGCAGCCCTGCACCTAATTCTTTCGTCTCACTTCGAGGACATCCCATGCACACCGTAGTCGACCATTTCGGCGCCTTGATGGAGGGTTTCGCGGTCACGCTCGCGCTGATCGGCGTCTCCACGGTCCTGGCGCTGATCGGCGGAACGATCCTCGCGTCGTTCCGAGTCTCCCCGATTCCACTCCTGCAATCGATCGGCTCCGGGTACGTCGAGACATTCCGTAACGTCCCGACCGCCGTCATCTACTTCATGACCCTGTTCGCGTTCCCGCAGCTCGGCATCAAGATCCCGTTCTTCTGGGCAGCCGTCGCCGCCCTGGCGATCTACTACTCCGCCTTCTTCTGCGAGGCCGTCCGCTCGGGCATCAACGCGATCCCGGTCGGGCAGTTCGAAGCCGGACGCTCCATCGGCCTCACCTTCGGCGGCTCATTGCGCTACATCGTGCTCCCGCAGGCGTTCCGCAGTGTCGTGCCCCCGCTGATCAACGTCTTCATCGCACTGACCAAGAGTTCGGCGATCGCCAGCGCGTTCGGTGTCGCGGAACTGCTCACCCGCGCCGAAGGCGTGATCGCCGAGGAGAGCCAGGCGGTGCTGTGGATCCTCGCGGCCACCAGCCTCCTGTACCTGGTGATCACCATCCCCGCCGGGACCATCGCCAACATCGTCGAGAAGAAAGTCGCGGTGGCGCGATGACAACGACAGCAACCAAACCGGCAGCTACCAAACCCACGATCGCCATGTACGACGTACTCGGACCGCAAGGTCAACGGAAAGTCCGCAACGCCACCTGGGTCGGTGCCGTCGTGGTCGCGATCATCGTGGCCCTGGGGCTCTACCAGCTCGGCTCCCACGGCCAGCTCAGCCCCGATCTGTGGTCGGTGCTGCTTGACCGGGACCTGATGCGCAGCGTCCTGAAGGGTCTGCTCGCCACGATTCAGTGCGCGATCGTCTCCATCGTGCTCTCGGTGGTGTTCGGCATGATCCTCGCGGCAATGCGGATGTCCGACACCAGACTCCTGCGGGGCATCGTGCGGGTATGGGTGGAGATCTTCCGCGGCCTGCCGCTGCTGGTGCTGATCTTCTTCATCTTCCTCGGCGCACCCCAATTCGGGATCATCGTCCCGACGTTCTGGGCACTGGCCATCGGCATCTCGCTCTACAACAGCGCCGTGATGAGCGAGATCTTCCGCGCCGGCATCGCGTCGTTGCCCCGCGGTCAGGCCGAAGCGGCGGCCGCGATCGGCATGCGCAAGACCCAGATCTTCGGCATCATCCTGCTGCCGCAGGGCATCCGGATCATGCTGCCCGCCCTGATCAGCCAGGTCGTGACGATCGTGAAGGAAACCTCCCTCGGCTTCGTCATCGGCTACACCGAACTGCTGCGCAGCGGCCGGGTCGCAGTGGAATACCTCGGCGGACAGTACGCCATCCCGGTCTATGTCTTGATCGCGATCATCTACCTGCTGATGAACGTCGGGCTGTCGAAGCTAGCGCGCCGAATCGACGCCCGCTCGTGAGGTAGGAGAAGCCCTTTCCCTCGGCCGATATTTCCGGGTGGAGAGCGCGATCAGTGCCGGTGTCTCGACCGCCTGTACCCCGGTCGAGATACCGGCATGAGTTCTGTGCGGAGCCATAGGGGGATGAGCGCAGTTCCGGCATCACCTGCCGTGGCGCGAATGCGCAGAAGCGACGCATCGAGGCTCGCGCGCTGGCCGTTGGCGACTCTCGGGGGCCGGGCGCCGTGCCCGGACGGGTTCAGTCCAGACCGGGCAGGCCGATGGCCGAAATCTCCTCTGCCGCTGCCCGGGTGCATTCGATGTAGTGGGGTGTCCGGTCCTCGGTGAACCGGCCGGTGGGACCACCCAGGGTCAACGCGGCCACGACCGTGCCGTGGGAGTCGATGAGCGGGAAGGACAACCCGGACGAGCCGAGCTCACGCTCGCCGTGGACGAGCTGATATCCGCGTTCGCGCCCGGCCTCGACCTTCTCACGCAACTGGTCGGCGAATTTGGGGCCGTGCGGGGAGTCCGCGGCCACGTCGTCGATCAGTTCGGGGGCGGCCAGCAGCAAAATCTTGCCGGCGGCGCCGGCCCACAGCGGGTACGGCACTCCGAGCGGGATGACGCTTCGCACGGTCGCGGTGCTCTCGCACTGGGCGACCACCACCCGGGACAGGCCCTGCCGGATGTACAGGTTCACCGTCTCGCCGGTGTCGGCGCTGAGCTGGCGCATGATGTCGACGACCTCTTCCGGCGGCGCCCAGGTCTTGCCCGCCAGGCGCACCCAGCGCAGCATCTCCGGGCCGAGGCTATAGAACCCGTCCGCGCGGCTGGTCAGGACGCTGCGCGCACACATCGTCGCCACCAGGCGGACGACGGTGGTTTTCGGCAGTTTCGTTCCCTCGACGAGTTCTTTGAGGCTGCGGGTGGGGTGCGCTGCGTCGAACAACTCGAGCAGGTCGATCACCCGGGTGACGCTGCGGACACCCGCGTCGGCGACGGCCGGCTTCTCTGCTGAATCCGTAGGTACTGCAGTCACCCTCTGGTCCTCCCTGCTCAGCAACTCTTCCGATGCACCACTCTAAGGTCCGGAGAAACCGATCTCTACGGATACGGACGAATAGACGACGGATCTAAACCATCAGGCGGTGTTTATGGACCGCTAGATGGTTTAAGTGGTAGGGTTAGGCACGTCACATAACGACACCTTTTGTTTGGTGGGATTCGCCCACGGAAAGGATCTTCCGATGAAGCTGCTCGACGGAATCCGAGTCTTGGATCTCACCAACGTCCTTGCCGGCCCGTACGCGAGCTACCAGCTCTCACTGATGGGTGCCGACGTCATCAAGGTCGAAGTACCCGGCAGCGGCGACCTGGCTCGACAACTCGGGGCCGACACCGCGCTGTCGGGCCAGAAGCTCGGCGCCTCGTTCGTGGCCCAGAACGCCGGAAAGCGTTCGATCACGGTCAACCTCAAGAGTGAGGCCGGCCGGAACGTGTTCGACCGGTTGATCGCCGGCGCCGACGTCCTCGTCGAGAACTTCCGCCCGGGAGTGCTCGCCCGGCTCGGCTACTCCTGGGACGAGTTGCACGCGATGAACCAGCGGCTGGTGTACTGCGCGATCTCCGGTTTCGGGCAGACCGGGCCGATGCGGGAGCGCCCGGCGTACGACCAGATCATCCAGGGGCTGTCCGGGATGAGCGCGGTCACCGGCACACCCGACACCGCACCGTTGCGGGTCGGGTTCCCGGTGTGCGACACCCTCGGCGGGATGACCGCCGCCATGGCCATCAACGGCGCTCTCGCGTCCCGCACCCGGACCGGCGAGGGCGTCTACCTCGATGTGTCGATGCTCGAAAGTTCACTGACCGCACTGGGCTGGGTGGTCTCGGACTACCTCATCGCCGGACGGCAACCCAGCGCGAACGGCAACGAAAACCCCACCGGCGCACCGTCAGCGACCTTCCAGACCGGATCAGGTGCCCTCAACATCGCGGCCAACAAGCAGGAACAATTCGAGATCCTGTGCAAGCTGATCGGCCGCGAAGACCTCATCGACGACCCCCGGTTCGCGCTGCGCGACGACCGCAAGAACCGTCGCCCGGAACTGCGCGTCGAGATCGAGGCCGCCCTCGCCGCCAAGTCCGCCCGCGAGTGGGAGCCCCTGCTCAACGAGGCAGGGGTGCCCGCCGGACTGGTCCTCGACGTCACCGACTCCCTCGACCTCGACCAGATCACCGAGCGTGAACTGGTCCACCAGGTCGACCTGCCCGACCGCACGGTCAGCGTCCTCGGCACCGGCTTCCACGTCAACGGCCGCCCCCTCGCCCCGGCGTCGGCGCCCCCGACACTGAGCGAACACACCGACGAACTGCTCACCGATCTCGGCTTCACCGCAGACGAGATCACCGAACTGCACACGGAAGGCGCGGTATGACCACCACCGAACGCCGCCCGGTCCCCGGCGCGGCCGAGACCACCATCGACGACGTCACCGGCTGGTGGCGCACCGAGATCAGCGACATCTCACCCGGCGTCATCCGCTACCGCGGCTACGCCATCGAGGACCTGATCCCGACCACCTCCTACGCCGGCATGGTCTGGCTGATGATCCGCGGGCAGCGCCCCACCCCCTGGCAGGAACGACTCCTCGACGCCGCCCTGGTCGCTGCCGTCGACCACGGCCCGCAGGCACCGTCCATCGCGGCCTCCCGCATGGCCGCCACCTGCGGGGTCGGCCTCAACAACGTGATGGCCACCGGCGTCGGGATGCTCGGCGACGTCCACGGCGGCGCAGGGGAGCAATGCATGAGCGTGCTCGCCGACATCGTCGAGCAGGCCACCGACCCCACCGATCTGCGCACCGTCGCCGACCGCATCGTGGCCGAATACCGTTCAGCCAAAAGGTATGTGCCCGGGTTCGGGCACCGATTCCACCCCCGCGATCCGCGCCGCGACCCGCTGCTCTCGCTGGTCGCCGCGGCCCGCGACGACGGCGCGGTGTCCGGCCAGTACCTGCACGCCGCCCTCGCCCTCGAACAGTCCCTCGCCGCCGGACGGACCCGACCGGTCCCGATGAACATCGACGGCGCCACCGCCGTCGTCTATGCCGAACTCGGCTTCCCGCCGCCCCTCGGCCGCGGACTGTTCGTCCTGTCCCGCTCGGTCGGCATCCTCGCCCACGGCTGGGAACAGACCCAACAGGGCGGCCGCAACAAGGGACCGATCCCGCGCACCCTGCTGCCCACCTACACCGGCCACCCCGCCCGCGCCGTCGAGGACACCACCCATGCCGATCGATAACCCCACCACCGGCACACCGACCGCGCCGACGCGCTCGACCTGGGGACAGTTCCAGACCACGCCCGACCGGGGAATGGCCAACTACGCCGGCCCCGACCACGTTCGCGACGCCGCCACCTTGGTCCAACGCGGCGCCGTTTTCGGCCTCGACTACCCCCTCGACGCGTTCGTGCCATCCCTCGCGACGCTGCGCAGCGCCCCCGAACACCATCTGGTCTCCCGGCACCGCGACCACCGCGACGACTACCTGGACGGATTCTGGCCGCAGGCCGCCAGCCACCTCGACGGGTTGCGGCACCGCCGCCATGCCGAGCACGGCTTCTACAACGGCACCCCCGACGATGCCATTGTCGCCGGCAATCCGGCCCTCGGCATCAACCACTGGTCCCAGCACCCGATCGTCGGCCGCGGCATCCTGATCGACATCGGCCGCCACCGCGCCCACCTCGGGAAACCGATCGATCACGCCTCCGGTGAAGCCCTCGACATCAGCGAACTCGACGACACCTTGGCCGCGCAGGATGTGCAGCTACGCCCCGGTGATCTGCTGCTGATCCGCACCGGCTGGGCACAGTGGTTCCTCGACGAGGCCACCGCCGACGAACGCGAGCAGATCCACACCAGCAAAACCTGCACCGGCCTCGCCCAGTCGCAGGCCGTAATCGACTGGTTCGCCGACCATCAGGTCGCCCTCGCCGCCTCCGACACCTTCGCGCTCGAACGCCTGCCCGCAGTAGCTGATTCACCCTTCGGAGCCGACACCGACCACGGCATGATGCACCAGGAACTTATCGCCCTGCTCGGCCTGCCCATCGGCGAGCTGTGGAAACTCGACGAACTCAGCGAGGACTGCGCCCGTGACCGTCGGTACGAATGTCTGCTGACCGTGAAGCCGCTCAACCTCACCGGTGGCGTCGGCTCACCCGCCAACGCCACCGCCGTCAAGTAACGCCGATCAACCGAAAGGGTAGTCGTGGTTCAGATCGACAGTCTCGTCGAAGCGTTCTCCCGCATACCCACTCCGACAATCGGTGATGCTCGAGAGCGCTTCGGTTGCCCGACGGGGATCAGACCGATGTGGGCAGGAGCAAAGATCGCCGGGCGAGCGTTCACTGTCTGCACCCGAGCCGGAGACAATCTCTACATCCACAAAGCGCTCGATCTCGCCGCCTCCGGAGATATCCTCGTCGTCAGCGGTGGCGGGGACGAGACCCGCGCCCTCATCGGTGATCTCATCGGAACCAGGGCGCAGGCAATCGGGTTGGGTGGCTTCGTGATCGACGGCGCCGTTCGAGACCTCGCCGCCCTCGAGGAGATGGGCATGCCCGTCTTCGCCCGGAGTGCCACACCCGCCGGGCCCTACAATCACGGGCCTGGCCGGCTCGGCGAGCCTGTCGCCATCGGCGGAACCGTCGTGAAGGCAAACGACATCGTGGTAGGCGACGCCGACGGCGTCGCCATCGTCGCAGCCGAAGTAGCGGACGACGTGCTGAGAAATGCCGAGCTGATCGCCGACAACGAGACCGCAAAGCGTCACCGGTACGCGAGGCGTTGATCGACTCCCTTCCACCGCCAAGTGTCGCCTGAGACGATTGCAGGTGCCCTTCGCGAGGAGACGAACGATGACAGCGTCCGATCCACAGGTCACCACCCGGGAGGAATGGCTCATCGCGCGGCGCGAGTTACTCGCACAGGAGAAGGAGCTGACCCGCCACCGCGTTCGGGTGAACGCCGTGCGGCGCGCGCTACCGATGGTCGAAATTACCAAGAACTACGTCTTCGACGGCCAAGACGGCAGGACCGGACTCGTGGACCTGTTCGACGGCCGCAGTCAGCTCCTGATCTACCACTTCATGTTCGAACCCGACGCCGACGAAGGATGCCCCTCCTGCTCGTTCACGATGGACAACGTCGGCAACCTCCGGCACCTCTACGCCCGGGACACCTCGACGCGTCGGTCGCACCGGTCGAATACAACTACAAGGACGAGGCCGAGCTCGTGCGGTTGGACGACGCATGGAAGGGCTGGTGCGGCGAAGAGCACGGCGTCAGTGCTTTCCTCCGCCAGGGTGAGCACATCTTCCACACCTACTCCGGTTACGCGCGCTCCACCGAGATTCTCCTCGGCACCTACCACTGGCTCGACCTCACCGCGCGCGGCCGCCAGGAAGACTGGGAACCAGAACCCCGCCGCGGTGACGACCCCTTCATGGGTTGGCTGCGCCGCCACGACGAATACGAACCAGACGCCATTTCAGGAGCGAAGATCCCCGACTGACCGTCCGGGTTACATCAGTTCGAGTCCCGTTGCCTGCAATTCGAGATAGTCGCGCACCAACAGGTGGGAACACGGCGTGGACACCGCGGTCCAGGGTGTGTGTTTGGGTAGTTGCAGCGCCAACGATTCGGGTACCGCTTCGCGACACCTGATGACAGCCCGGAGTTGCGGTGTCAACGAGATCCACCACGCGTCCAGCACACACCTGCACTGGGAGAGGTATTCGGAGAGTGGCCCTTGGAGAACCGCCATCTGCGGTACCGAATCAACTCCACCACTGATCCCCGCGACGCAGGAGTGCCCACACACAGCCATCACCTGCCCGATGAACTGCGGCGGCATGATGCCTTCGGGGTTTCGCAGCAGAGCGAGGCGCGCGCCGGCGGAAAGGGCTTCATATGCCACTTCGGGGTCGATTGCCTCGTCACCCATGCCACGAACGTACCCGGCTGTGGGCGTCTCCTATCAGGAACAGCAATATGTAGTCGGCCTGAGCGCCGGCGCGGCCACATCAGTGTCGTCGGATCACTTTCGCCTCCGGCGCGGCTCGGGTTCGCGTTCGGCTTCCGATCCGCCGAGGAGCTCACCGAGCGTTTCTCCCACGGCCTCGAGCGCACCCTTGGTCTTGGACTTCGTGCTGCCGCTGCCCTTCACATCGGAAACGAGGTCGGTCAGGCCCTTCGGTTCGCTGCCGATCTCCAGTCGGTTCACCGCCTCGGCGAAGCGCAGGTAGGTGTCGACACTGGCGACCACGACGCGGGCGTCGATGGTGAGCAGTTCGATACCGACCAGCGAGACCCGCACGTAGGCGTCGATGACCAGGCCCTTGTCCAAGATGGTGTCGATGACATCGGCGAGGCTGCTGGAACTCGGGCCGCCACCTGCTGTGGTCATCGCTGTGCTCCTCGCTTTCGACTACCGGAGGTTTTCGCCGGGGTGCTCCGCTTGCGGGGCGGTCGCCGCGCCGGTCGTTCCTCGGCCTCCTCTGCCGTCTCGTCGTCGACGTCGTCCGGCGGCGGTGTCTTCTTCGGTCGTTTCCTGCGTCCCAGCGCGCCGACCATGCCCAGGGCGTCGTCGGCGAGCTTGTGCACTGAGCCCACGGTGTCGTCGGCGGCTTCGTCCACCGTGTCCACGGTGTCGTCGGTGACGTCTCCGGCCATATCCGCGGTGTCCTCGACCAGGTCTTCGGCGGTCTCCAGGACCGCATCGCTGCCGGAGAGCAGCCGATTGTTGAGTGCGTCGACTCGGGCGGTGGCGGCGGTCATGGCCGCCACTTTCACGGCGTCGAGGAGTTGGCCACGCACCGATTCACTGAGCTCGGCGAATTCGGGCGAGGTTTGCAGCAGTTTCGAGGCCCGGTCCACCATTTCCTGGGGTCCGCCGGCGAGGCGGCCGGCACCCGCCGCCGCGAGCAGCAGTCCCAGTTTCTTCCGGTGCCCTCGGCCCAGCCAATAGCCCACGACCACCGCTGCCGCGATTTGCAGTCGGGTCATCATCGTCGACTCCCTTCACCCGCATCGGCCGTCATCGGTCGACGCCGAGCGCCCGGAGCCGGCCGCCCGGCGTACCCCGGATCGGCAGTCCGGTGCGAACCAACCCCGAACCCGACTACCCGCAACGGATGGCCGTCAATCGGTCAAAGGCCGCAGTGGGCTGGGAAAATTCGGTCACCGCCACGGACCGTCACCGACTCGGGGTCGGCTACGAATGCTGTCACGCTTCAGTAACTTTGGGTGACCGTGTCTCGTCCACCATCACTCCCGTCCCGATGCCCGATCGGCGGCGCCGGCTCCGTCCGCGGTCCAGCGTGTTCAGGATCGAGGCCGCGGTGGACGCGATCGTCCGGTCGCCGTCGTGGGCCAGCCGGTCGAGTGCCCGCCGCGCCGCGGTGCCGGGAATCTCGGCAAGGGCCTGCGTGATCCGCAACCGCGTGGGCGCGTCCTCGGTGTTGTCGAGCGTGTCCTGCATGACCTCGACGATGGCGTCGGCCGAGGCCGAGACCGTCGTCAGCAGGCCCAGCACTTCGGCAGCCTCGACATCGCGCCGCCCCTCGACGACCAACTCGATCAGGGAAGGGATCGCGTCGACGTTTCCGCGAGAGCCGAGAGCGAGTGCTGCGTACCCGCGGACCGTGGCCTCTGGATCATCGAGAGCTCGTCTCAGATGTGCCGTTGCCTCCGCGGTGTGGATTGCCGCTATCGCGGCGGTGGCGCGACGCCGGACGTCGGCATCCTCCGCGTCGAGACCGTCGGCCAGAACCTCGAGTCCCGGGCCGGCGACCCGCGCCAACGACCACTGCAGCGCTCCGGCCACATTCGGGTCGTCCTCCGACAGAATGGCCTCGACCAGCGCTTCGACGGGCAGCGCCGCAGTTCCGTCCTGAGACAGGATCGCTTGTTGACGACGGGCCGCGGATTCCGACTCGAGCGCACGCAGCAGACCGACGATGCGCAGGACATCCTCCCACTCCGCCGGCGAGGCGGCGTCGACGCGTTCGAGTTTGCCGAGCAGTTCCTCCTCGGCAGCGATCCGCCGGCGCGTGTGTCGGATGAGGTCTCCCACCAGATCGGCCGGTGCGAAATCGGGCTCGTCCAGTGCCCGCTTGGCCTCGTTCAACGACAGCCCCAAGGTCCTGAGGCTCTCGACGTGGAAGAGCCGTCGGATGTCGTCGGTGGAGTACTCGCGGTAGCCGCCGGACGTGCGGCCCGTGGGCTTCACCAGCCCCAA
The DNA here is from genome assembly GCF_030056875.1 of Rhodococcus sp. IEGM 1351. Lineage (NCBI taxonomy): Bacteria > Bacillati > Actinomycetota > Actinomycetes > Mycobacteriales > Nocardiaceae > Rhodococcus > Rhodococcus sp. IEGM 1351. The sequence goes on from NZ_JASHKU010000010.1 coordinate 260,590, forward strand.
CGTGTCGTAGTGCCGCAACATCCGTGTGCTGACACCACACCGCCGGGAGACCTCACCGATCAACATCCCATCTCCTCCTGCTACGTGTCCGGACCGGCGACCGCGACGCGCTTCGCCGTCTCGACCGCGAGAGTGAACCCACTGTCGGGGTCGTGGCAGAGTCGCCTCGTCGCATCCGCGTGCGCACGAATGTGCGGGTCGGGACTGGTCCCGGCCGCGTCGAGGACCGGGAGGACAGCGTCCCCGAGTCCCACCAGCGCACGGCTCAGACTGAGCTGCAGGTGCTGGTCGCCCCGTCCGAGTTCGATCGCCAGATCGGCCGCGAGTGCAGCCTCGTTGCCGGGCGGCACGAGTGCCACGGCCGCCCGCCACGCACTGCGCGCGACCTCGTCGTGCTCGTCGTGCAGCAGTGCCGACACCGCGGGCCAGGCGAGCCGGTCCCCGATCTTGGACAGGGTGTGCAGCGACTGACTGCGGGCCTGCGCGGAGTCGGCCCCGAGCTCTCGGACCAGTCGCGGCACCGTGAGCTCGCTCGGCAGGCGGCACAACGCCCAGGTCAGCATGTCGCGGACGAAGAAATCCGGTTCGACGGCACACCGCTCGACGAGAGTGTCCGTGAGACGGGGATCGGGGTGCGTGCCTGCAGAGAGCGCCGCCCGCAGCCGACCCGACGGGTCGGCTGCGGCCAGAGCGTCGACGAGGTGGGCATGCGGCCCACCGTGGTTGGTTGTGTTCACGACAACCACCTCCTTCGTCGACCATTCGAGTCCTTGTCACTGTGTCAGGGTCAAGTACTCGTTGTCAGGGGGCTGTCGTCTGCCGGTCAGCTCGTCATGCTGGCGAACATGCCGGGCTCGTAGGAACCTGCCGGGTTGCGCACGATCACGTTGATCCGGTTGGCGGCGTTGATCAGGGCGACCAGGGAGACCAGTGCGGCGATCTGGTCGTCGTCGTAGTGCTTGCGCACCTGGGCCCAGGTCTCGTCGGACACGCCGTCGTGGGCGTCGGCGAGCCGGGTACCTTCCTCGCTGAGCGCCAGCGCGGCCCGCTCGGCCTCGGTGAACACGGTGGCCTCACGCCAGGCTGCGACGAGGTTGAGCCGGACCGGGGTTTCGCCGGCGGCCGTGGCGTCCTTGGTGTGCATGTCGGTGCAGAAGCCGCAGCCGTTGATCTGGCTGGCCCGGATCTCGACCAGGTGCTGGGTGGCCTTCGGCAGCGGCGATTGGTCGATCACCAGGGCGGCATTGGCGAATCGCTTGCCGAACTTCATGGCAATCTCGTTGTCGAACAGGTTGAATCGGGCGTCCATGACTTCGTCCTCACTCGTGGTGTTGTGTTGCTCTGGACGAACATGAGATGCCGGCGACCCGATCCTTGTGACAATCGCTCACGCCGCGACTTCGAAGTCACGTAATTTGGCAGCGGGCAACACGGGTCGGCTGCCGTCTGGTGTCACAAAACGGCGGGGCCCGGTGTCTGGTGTGTGACACAGTCGAGAGTGAGAAGGAGCCACCCATGGCCGGCACGTCGCAGACCACACCCGACGATCGCGGCGGGAGCCAGTCGGACCCCGCCACCGAGGCGTTCGTCGCCCACCGCAACCTGCTGTTCACCGTTGCCTACGAGATGCTCGGATCGGCCGCCGACGCGGAAGACATCCTCCAGGAGACCTGGCTGCGGTGGGCGGGCGTCGATCTCGACACGGTCCGCAATCAGCGTGCGTACCTCGTCCGGATCACCACCCGCCAGGCGCTCGTCCGGCTGCGGACGCTCAGCAGGCGCAAGGAGTCCTATGTCGGTCCCTGGTTGCCCGAGCCGCTGCTGACCGCGCCCGACGTGGCCGAGGATGTCGAATTGGCCGACAGCGTCTCGATGGCGATGTTGCTGGTGCTGGAGACTCTCGCGCCGACCGAGCGGGCCGTGTTCGTGCTGCGCGAGGTGTTCGCTCTGGAGTACGGCGAGATCGCGGACGCCGTCGGCAAGAGCCCGGACGCCGTCCGCCAGATCGCGCACCGGGCGCGGGCCCATGTCGCGGCGCGCCGCCCGCGCGGCGTCGTATCCCCGGCCGAGTCCCGAGACGCACTCGAGGCCTTCCAGCGGGCGCTCGAGACGGGCGATCTGCAGAGCCTGCTCGACCTGCTCGCACCGGACGTCGTCCTCCTGGGTGACGGTGGCGGAGTCAAGCAGGCCGTGCTGCGGCCCATCGTGGGGGCCGACAAGGTGGGTCGCCTGCTGGCGGCCGGCCTGCCCCGGATCGACGGCACGGTGTCGGTCGAGCCGGTGCAGATGAATGGCTCCCCCGCGCTGATCGTCCGGCTGGACGGGGAGATCGACGACGTCGTGGCGGTGCGGATGGACGACGGCAAGATCACCGGGCTCTACATCGTGCGCAACCCCGAGAAGCTGTCGCGCGTCGAGCGGGAAACCGCGGTGAGCCGCTGAGGTCGCAAGCCTCCCTACCTTGCCTCGGCATGGTGGCGGTCGCGCCAGGCTCGTTCCCATTGCCGGGTCAGGGCCGGGTACACGATGAGGTACCGGAAAGGCGCGATGGCGGTCATGTAGAGCCGCCCGAACCATCCGTTGGGTTTGACGAGAACGGTCATCTGCAGTTCGTAATCGCCGTTCGCTCCTCTCGCCCAGCCGAGATGCATCACGGTGTGCACGGTCTTGTTCGCCAGCTCGCGGGCGGACTCCGTGTCGAGCTCGTACACCGCTGTGAGGGGCATGCCTTCGTCGTCCGGGCCGCGCGGAGCGGCGCGGAGGTCGCTGGGCAGGCGGTCGCGGAGCGAGGCAACCCGCTCACCGACACCAGTTGACGGATTGTCCCAGCCGAAGAGTGCCCCGAGTTTCCATCGAGCGGCGAACAGGAACCTCACCAGCCGGGGCTGCTTCGCTGGTCCTCCCGCGGCTCGCATCGCTGCGAGCATCGCCGGGAAGTCGTCGGGCCCGGCTCCGGGAGTGCGGAACGACCACACGTCCTCGACGGCGAAGTCTCTCGTGAATTCGTGGATACGCCAGGGCTGCTCGATGTAGGTGGCCCGATTCCCGCCGTCGCCCGCACGACACGAGCCCGCAGGATCGAGGCGGGCCTCGACGCCCTCGCACGAGGAGGGCCCGACGCCGTCCGAGTCGAGACTCTCGCCGCCGAACTTGGCGTGACGAAGGGCGGGTTCTACGGCTACTTCGACGGCCGTCCCGCATTGCTCACCGAAATGCTCGACGAGTGGGAACGCCGTTGCACCAAAGCCGTTATCGCCCAGGCCGATGCCGAAGGCGGCACCCCCGCCGACAGAATCCGGCGCGTGGGGCAACTGACCTACTCGGAGGACTTTCAACGGATCGATCTCGCGATCCGGGCCTGGGCCCACCACGACCGGTCCGTCGCGACGCGCCTGCACGCCATCGACAACGAGCGGATGAACTTTCTGCGAAAGATGTTCGGCACCTTCGTCACCGACCCCGACGAAATCGAGGCACGCAGCACCCTCATGTTCGGACTTGCGATCGGCCGCCACTTCATCGTCGCGGACCACCCCGGGTACACCAAACGCGAAGCCATCCAACTTGCCGGAGAATTCCTCCTGCGCCCGTCCGGTACGAATAGTTCTGTCGGGTAGGGGTTTCCGCCGGGCGATCAGTCGAGGTGAGCCGACAGCAGCCACGCCGGGAGCATGGACCGCCCCTTCTCGTCGTGCTCCCAGTTCGCGGCCTGCTCCGGGCCGAGCAGCGCGTGGATGAAAGCCGGGCGAATGTCGTCGATGGTCCAGAACTCGGCGACCGCCTCGCGCAGCTCGTCGTCGGTCACCGGGTTCGGTCCTTCGCCCTCGGGGAAGGCGCCCTTCGCGAACACCAGGATGTAGTAGGACGCGCCGGGCGCGGCCGCCCGAGCGACCGCGCGCAGGTAGTCCCGCCGCCGGTCGACGGGAAGGGAATGGAACAGGGTGCTGTCGACGATCGTGGAGAACCGGCCGTCGAAACCGGTGAACGAACTGATGTCCGCCACCTGATACGTGGCCGTCGTCAGTCCACGATCGGCGGCGGCCGCCTGAGCCACCGCGATGGCCGTCGGCGACAGGTCCAGACCGACCACCGTGTACCCCTGCGCCGCCAGGTGGAGGGACGTCTCGGCATGCCCGCAGCCCGCGTCCAGCACGTCGCTGCGGAACTTGCCCTCCGCGATCAGCCCGGCGATCTCGGGTTGCGGCTCACCGATGTTCCACGGCACCGGTCCCGTAAATACCTCCGCGTCGCCTCGGTAGATGTCGTCCCACGGCGCAACCTGGTTCTCCTCGGTCATGCCATCGACGGTACGCCCGCACTACCGTGCCGATGTGGATCTTTTCTCACGCTCGTGGTCGGCGCTGCTCACAACGGTCGCCGAACTTCCGGACGAGGACTTCGCACAGCCGTCCGGCTGTAGCGGCTGGCTCGTGCGGGATCTGGTGTGCCACCTGATCATCGACGCGCAGGACGTCCTGATCACCCTCGTGACCCCCGCCGACACGGAACCGACGCGCGACGCCGTGACCTACTGGGACCTCGCCGACACACCCCCGACCGGCGACGACCCGCTCGACGCGCTGATCGTCCGACTGGCCGCCGCGTACCAGGAGCCACGGCTGCTCAAATACCACTTCGACGACGTCGGCTCCGCTGCCGGCCGCGCCGGCGAACTCGTCGTCCCGGACCTGCGGGTCAGCACCCGCGACGAGGTCCTTACCGCACGCGACTACCTCTCCGCGTATGTCCTGGAGTCGACGCTGCACCACCTCGACCTGATCGCCCACCTCCGGGGTGCGGCGGAACCGCCCGCAGACGGCCTCGCCCGGTCCCGCGACTTGCTGGAGAAGATCGCCGGGACCGCCTTCCCCGCCTCGTTCTCCGACAAAGACGCACTGCTGGTCGGCACCGGACGACGAGCCCCGACCGACGCGGAGAAGGACCAACTGGGTGAGCTGGCGACGAAACTCCCGCTCATCCTCGGATGATCGTCCAGCCGACTGGGACCTTCCGCGTGGGCAAGCCTGAGCAGCAGATACGCGTTCGAGGACTCTAAGCCAGCAACCCGGGAACGCCGTGCGAATGGCTGTCTAACACTGGCACCGACTCGATCCACTTACTCGCCTTCGAATTGTGCGGTGTCGGACCTCGGCGGTTCATTCTGTTTCGGCGCGGCCGGAACCCATTCCCGCAGTTGTTGAACCACTGTGCCGTAGAACTCGTCGGTCGATGACGTCACGCTGGTGATGAAGCTCGCCGCGGTGCCCGACCGCCGGCCGCCCATCGGGAAGGTTTGTTCGAGGGAGAAGGAGACGATGTCTCCGGATCGCCCATTGGTCAGTACCTTCGGGTCCGCTCGCACCGTGTCGAGGTGCTCGCAGGCTTCGTTGCCGCGCTCGGAGAACACCGCTTCGACCTGAACGTCGCCGGGTACGTCCTTGAGTTGCTTGAGTAGCCACGACAGCCGGCGACCGGAGGTTCCCTCGTTCGGTGCCTCCACGGTGGTGCGGCAGCGGATCTTGTTGGTCCGCACATCCGCGATCACCACCAAATCCCCGGCCGTTTCCGGGATCCGCAGCACGGCTTCGAACACCCCGTCGGTCGCCAACCTTTCGGCTACCGCCACATTGCGGGCTGCCGGGTCGCTGCCGTGACGGCGGGGCAGGATGTGTTTGACGGTGACACCGAGTTCGGCGGTCAGCCGCAGCGCGAGATGACGTGAGAGGGACACCCAGGTGTCGGCCACGGCGGCGGCTTTCTGGTCGCCGCCGCGGAGGGTGCCGGCGGTGACCGCGTCGCGGACGGTCACCCAGTTCCGGCCCATGTCGACGAACTCGGCCGCCCCGGAGCGGGGGTGATCGAGGTAGCGCAGGAACTCGGCCAGGATCCAGGCCTGCAGGTCATCGTCGATACCGCCGTGCGAGAGCAACATCCGTGCCTCGTGCGCCACCTCCGCCCACGACAAATGGCGCAGCGCGACCTTGGCAAGCTTGCGACGGTCGACCTCCACCGGCAACTCCCCGGCACTGGCGGGAACGTCGTTCGACAGGCTGACCACCACGTCGTACTTCTTCTTCCGCGCCACATCGAGATAGTTCTCGAGTTGCTCCTTCTCGAGCTTGCCGTTGCCGGTCTTGACCTCGAGCAGGCCGGTCCACACCCTGGTGCCGCGGGAGACCTTCAGCACCGCGTCGGGGACCACCTTCGTCTCACCCCGCTCGTACGCGACCTCGACATAGCCTTCGAAGACACCGACCGGGGCCCCCATCCGGGCGCACACCGCGCGTGCGAAGGGGCGCACGGCCTGCATGGTGGCGATCAGCGCCGAGGTAGCGCGCCGCTCCTGTTCCTCCCCGGTCCCGACCCCGATGACCGAGAACAACCGCGCCGGCTGCCACGTGTCCTGTTCGGCGAGGGTGAATTCGACCGGCTTCGACTTGCGCACCACCCGCTTGGCGGTGCGGACGCCCCGGGTTCTCGCCTTCCTCTGTGTCGCCGGTGTGATGGGTGTGGTGGGCAGTTCGGGCACCAGTTGCGGGCCGTCGCCGGCGGACCCGTGCGACGCCGGCACGGCGGGTTCGGCAAGGTCGGACGAGGTATCGGGGGTACCTGTGGGTTCCGGTTCCGGCTCGTCGTCGATGTCGACACCGAAATCCGTCGCCAAACCTGCCAGTCCGGACTCCCAGCCCTGCCCGACCGCCCGGATCTTCCACTCGGCATTGCGGCGGTACACCTCGCCGAACACGAACGCCGACTCGGTCGTGGCATCGGCGGTGACGTACTCCGCCAACGTGTACCCGGCCCCATCGACGACACGCAGAGCGAGCTTTCCGAGATCACCGAACCTGCCGTCGGCGACACTGCCGACCAAGGCCACGGTGTGCACGTCCTCCGGCACAGTGGACAGGTCGATCGCGATCCGCGCCTGCGCACCTTCCTCGGTACCGCTCGTACCCAGGAACCGGATCGACCCGTCCGTCGACTCGGGCTGGTTGTAGAACACGAAATCGTCGTCGGAGCGAACCTTGCCGCCGGAGTTCAGCAGCAAAGCCGACGCATCGATCTCGACCTCCGACTCGGTCCACCCGAGCACCACATCGATCTGCTCCACCTCAGCGGGCAGCGACAAGTTCTGTCCCTTGGACAGCATCGGAAACTCCACCAGAAACCACCCTCATTCGACCCGAAACCGCACCAACGCTGCGCGGCCGGACAGAGCCTGAGCCGACTACCGACGTCCGTCGCATCTACTGCGGATACTAAAGATGTTTCGGTAATTGAGTGAGTGCCGATCATAGGGGAAGCCCGGTGTGG
>NZ_JASHKU010000110.1:0-373 GCF_030056875.1 Rhodococcus sp. IEGM 1351
GCCAGCCACGCGGTCATCGCCTTGGATCGGTGGGCCATGAGCCCGTCCCAGATCAGGATGAGCTTCTCCCCGGCGAAGTGGGCGCGCAGTTCGGTGAGGAAGTCGATGAGCTTGTCGGTGTTGTAGGCGCCGTCGGTCATGGAGAACACGAACGCGCTGCGGCTGCGATCGGGCCGATATGCCAGCACTCCGGCCATGGACATGCGCTTCCAGGAGAATCGGTGATGCAGCACGGGTGTGAGGCCTTTGGGCGCCCAGGTTGCGCGGACGACCGGGAGCAGCGACACACCGCTTTCGTCCTGGAAGCAGATCCATGCCCCTCGGCGCCGCGCTATTTTTTTATCCGCGGCCACTCGTTCTCGCGCCAGGCGAC
>NZ_JASHKU010000111.1:0-364 GCF_030056875.1 Rhodococcus sp. IEGM 1351
GCCACTCGTTCTCGCGCCAGGCGACGATGGCGTCCTCGTCGCGTTCGACTGCCCGACGTGCGGGCCGCTGCCGGCTCCACCCGAGCCGGGTCCGCAGGATCGTCCACGTCTGGGTGGGTCCGTAGGTCACGCCGGTGAGCCGCTCGATCACGATCGCGACCCGGCCCAGGGTCCACACCCCGGTCGCGAAGCCATTCGCTTGGGGTCCCTTGAGCAGTTCCTCTCGGATCGCCTCGATCTGGGCGTCATCGAGCCGGGGTCGGCGTCCAGCGCGACCGGCACCTTCCAACGCCTCGTTGCCCCCTTCGGTCCACTGTCGATGCCAGCGTGAGGCGGTCTGCTGGGAGACCTCCAACTCGACCGC
>NZ_JASHKU010000112.1:0-359 GCF_030056875.1 Rhodococcus sp. IEGM 1351
CCCCCTTTTCGCCCGAACGCTTGCCGCGTCCAGGATCGCTGCCGTCCAGTCGAGTTCGCCCGCGCTACCGAGCCGATCGAGCACCTCGCGATGCAGTTTCTCGAACACCCCATCCCGCACCCAGGCACTGAACCGTCGATGCGCGGTCGGCACGGTCACCCCGAACGAGGGCGGCAGGTGCCGCCACGCACATCCGCTGGTGAGCACGTACACGATCGCGGTGAACACCGCCCGGTCATCGGCCGGCGCACTGCCACCTCCCTGCGGCCGGGCGACAAAACGCGGAATCAACGGTTCGACCATCTCCCACAACGCATCCGGAACCAACCGCAGTGACAACTCATCTACCACGCGTCACA
>NZ_JASHKU010000113.1:0-351 GCF_030056875.1 Rhodococcus sp. IEGM 1351
ACACCAAGACCGTGGTGCATATCGAACCCGGCCGAAGCACCGAATCCCTCGCGGCTTTCTATGAGCAGCAACACGAGTCCGACCTCGACTCGATCGAGTCGGTATCGATGGACGGATCGAAGGCCTATCGCGTCGCCACCGAGGAACACGTACCGAACGCCCGAATCTGCTTCGACCCATTCCATGTCATGCAGTGGGTAAACCGGGCGTTGGACCGAGTGTTCTCCGACGCCTCCTCGGCCAACCGTCGCAGAATCGAGCTCTCGAGCGGCAGTTGGCGCAAGGTCCGCACCGCATTGCGAACCGGCGCCGAACGACTCACCGACCAGCGCCGCGCCCTTCTCGACACCC
>NZ_JASHKU010000114.1:0-349 GCF_030056875.1 Rhodococcus sp. IEGM 1351
GAGTACGCGAGTGACCTGTTCGACCGCGGGACGGTGGAGGGTATCGCGGCCCGGTTCGTGCGGTTGTCGGAGTTGATCGTGGCGGATCCCCGCGGGCGGATCGACGGGTACGAGATCCTCGAGCCCGACGAGCGTGAGCTGGTACTGCGGACCTGGAACGACACGAGCGTACCGATACCGGACTCGACGATTCCCGGCCTGTTCGAGGCCCAGGTCGCCGCGACTCCGGACGCGGTGGCGGTCACGTTCGGTGACGAGAACTGGACCTACCGGGAGCTGAGCAGTCGAGCGAACCGGCTGGCACACCGCCTGATCGGTGCGGGTGTCGGCCCGGAAGTGCTGGTGGCGG
>NZ_JASHKU010000115.1:0-343 GCF_030056875.1 Rhodococcus sp. IEGM 1351
TGGTGCGTTCGATCTTCCACCGGTACCGGCCGAGGCGATCGTTTCGCTCAATGCCACGGCGGGCGATCCGCGGGACGATGCCTCGTTCGCGCAGCCACCGTCGGTGAATGTCGTAGTCGTAGCCCTTGTCGGCGCGAAGCCTTCCCGGCTTGCGTCGGCGTGGTCCGCGCCTGGACTTCACCGCCGGAATCGCTGCCACCAATGGTTGCAGCATCGTGCTGTCGTGGGTGTTCGCCCCGGTCACGCCCACGACCAGTGGGATTCCATTCGTTTCGGACAGGACGTGGATCTTCGATCCCTTCTTGCCGCGGTCGACCGGACTGGGACCGGTCAGCGATCCCCC
>NZ_JASHKU010000116.1:0-343 GCF_030056875.1 Rhodococcus sp. IEGM 1351
GCTCCACGGCGCAGGCCGGTCTTTCGGTTCTCGCTCATTCGTTCCCCTCATCAGGTACCACCTACCCGTGTTCGGATAGGCGGTCTTTACCTCTTGACGGGATAAAGTTAGCTGAAACAACGTCCAAATGTTATTGCTACGTGTCCGAATCCGCCTCCGCTCCAGCCTCCGTGTCCTAACTGTGACATGCATAACAGCGCATAGCGCAAGGTTGGGGGCGTACGGAAGTAGCCGCACGCCCCCAACCTCGAGGTATTACATTGTTCAATTTTTTTTCGGCGTCATGCGTCAGCCGAGGCTGAAGGGCTGTCCCCACAGGGTGACGGTGCCATCGACCGAGTCG
>NZ_JASHKU010000117.1:0-323 GCF_030056875.1 Rhodococcus sp. IEGM 1351
TGAAGACGTCGGCGATGGTCTGTTCGGTGGGGGTGACCGGTGGTCGGAACTGCCGGTTCGACGGTGTTGGTGCGGGGAGTGCTCGCCGGTCGATCTTGCCGTTCACGCTCACTGGCATCCGGTCGAGGGTCACGAACACCGACGGCACCATGAAATCGGGCACGCGGGCACCGACCGTCGCGGCGAGCGTGTCGGGGTCGACGTGGGCGCCCGGGGTCGGCACCACGTAGGCCACCAGTTGCTCGGTGACGGTGCCGTGGTGGACTGCCACTGCGGCGTGGGTGATGTCGGGGTGGGTGGTGAGGGTTGCTTCGATTTCGCCG
>NZ_JASHKU010000118.1:0-318 GCF_030056875.1 Rhodococcus sp. IEGM 1351
GGCGGACATCGGCGTGTTCGATGATCGGAACCGGCGGCGCGGACGGATCCTTGGCGCCGAGCGGGCGGCCCTGGGTTCGGATCGTCGCGTAGTCGAGCGACTTCAGGTATCCCACGTAGCCGAGGGCGATCGCGAGGAAGCCGACACCGATCCGGGCCTCGTTCATCATCTGGAACATATACGACAGGCCCCGGTGTTCCTGCCCCACGAGAAACCCAATAGCGCCGGACTGTCCTGCCGGGTAATGTTTTCCGTCCCCGAACGCGAGCAGGGTGTTGGTGGTGCCGCGGTTGCCCATCTTGTGGTTGAGGCCCACCA
>NZ_JASHKU010000119.1:0-317 GCF_030056875.1 Rhodococcus sp. IEGM 1351
GGGTGAGCCGGCCGGCGCCGGGTCGGCTGATGTGGTCGGCGAGGGCGGTGAGGGCCTCGGTCCACAGCTCGGTGAGGTCGTCGACATCGGTCGCGGCGAGCACACCGGAGGCGTAGGACCACGTCGCCGTCAGCCGTGCAGTGCCCTCCGTGACGACCGTCGCGGCATCGATCGTCAGGACCGCGGCAGCCGCAAGGTCCGAGTCGGGGTGTCGGCCGAGATCCACATCCGTCACGGGAGTCCAGCCCGCCTCCGCACCTGACGGCGGGTAGTCGAAGCGGCCGAGGTAGTTGAGGGTGGTTTGGGGTTGGGGGAGG